>NZ_SJPU01000002.1:322836-558655 GCF_007860105.1 Allorhodopirellula heiligendammensis | reverse complement strand
GGACATGTACGTTCCTGCAAAGAAGATGTGAGAATTCTCTTTGAAGGATGGCATGTCCACACTTTTTTATCCATCCGTCGTAACTTCCGCGACTTCAAACCCGGCGCACGCTTTAGTCGGATGAGCCATTTTTCAGTTCAACGAATTCGGCTCTATCGCGTCGTGAACGGGAATCGTGTCCAGTTTGGGGTGAGCGAGAAGATCCCGATCAAATCCTACGAATGGTACAGACTTCGAGTGGAACACCGTGGCCTCATCGTGAAGGTATATCTCGACGGTGAGGCGTTCATTATCGAGCAAGATCAACATTTTTTTCGAGGAGGGCGGGTGGGACTCTGGACGCAAACCGACGCCGTCACGTTCTTTGATGATTTTGACGTGGAAGCATTGGAAGAGTGGAATTGATTGCCGTTCAGCGGTTCGGGAGGATGTGAAGCGTGAGATTATTGTTGATCGAAGATGACAACGACTTGTCAGAAGTGACCGCAAGAGCATTGCGTGAGTATGAGTTCTCTGTGGAGGTGGCGTATGATGGTGCGATGGGCGTACACAAAGCGCAGAATGAAGAATATGACTTAATCATGCTCGATCTGATGCTGCCAATCATGGGCGGCACTGACGTTCTCAGAACGTTGCGAGAAACCATGCCAACTCCTGTTCTCATCCTCACCGCGCGAGATGCGACTGAAAGTAAGATTGAAGGGCTGAATCTCGGGGCTGATGACTACCTCACAAAGCCCTTCGACCTGGATGAATTGATTGCGCGAGTTCGCGCACTGATACGTCGCTCGGCAAGTAAGCCGGCACCGGTCATTCAGATCGGCGATATTGAAGTCAATAGCGTGTCACGTGAAGTTTATAAACAGGGAATGCTTGTGCCCCTCACCGCAAAAGAGTACGCCATCCTGCATCTATTGCTGATCCGCCGTGGCGAACTGGTAACGCGCGGTATGATCTATGATCGAGTCTATGGCGAGCAAGACAATACGCTCTCTAACGTAGTCGACGTCTATATTGCGAATCTCCGCAAGAGACTTGGATCTAATCTGATCGAGACACGACGCGGGGAGGGCTACATCATCCGTGCTGTTTAGGTCCATCCGCTGGAGAATTCTGGCTTGGTATACGCTCGTCGTCACCGTCGTGACGTCGTTGGCCTACCTGCTCGCCTATGTCAACGTCTCGCATTCGGTTACCCGCGAAACCGACTACCTGCTTGAACAGCAGGCACTGGAACTCGCGTCCTCGCTTACACCTACTTTAGACGGGAAGTTTGTTTTTGAGATGCGTCCAGAGCAAAGCCGGCCCTTCCGGCAAGAGGAAGATCATGCCCCCTATTATCGAATCTGGAACCAAGAACAAGGGAGGTCGACAGTTCGAGTCCCGGCCTGGATATTCCGTATCCTAGCTCGATCGGTGGCCGCTTCCGTGATGGCTGTCGGGAATTAAGCGTCGCTGGGCCGGCGGAATCCATCGTTCTCGTCGGGCGAAGCATGTCCCGCGAGTATCATCAGTTACGCCAACTCGCAACGACGGGAGTGTTTGTAGGGCTCGTCGCACTACTGGTCTCGCTCGCCGGCGGTTGGCTCATAGCGGGCAAGGCGTTGGCGCCAATCGGACGCATCAGCAGGGCCGCGGCTGCGATTTCGGCGTCAAATCTATCCGAACGAATCGACGTGTCTTGCATGGAAGTCGAGCTTTCTGATCTCTCTTGTATGATTAATGGCGCATTCGATCGTTTGCAGAGATCATTCAATCGACAGACGCGCTTTACGGCGGACGCTTCGCACGAAATGCGAACGCCAATTTCAACCATCCTGGCCCAGTCTCAATTGGCGCTAAAGCGCCCGAGATCTGATCGTGAGTATCAAGAAGCCCTGGAGGTGATTGCCCGTGCGGCAACTCGAATGAAGGGGGTCGTCGATGGCTTGCTCACGTTTGCACGCGTGGATGCAAATCAACTATCTCTCAATATCGAGCTAGTAGATCTCAGCGGTATCGCGAGGGATGCCTGCGACCTGCTAACGACGCTTGTCGAACAACAACGACTGACGCTCACTGTGAATCTGACGCCCGTGCTGGTCATGGGCGATCGAAATCGGCTCGGAGAGGCAGTCGTTAACCTGATATCAAATGCAGTCAACTATAATCAAACGGGTGGAGCGATAGAGGTGACGGTAGCGGAGGCATCCGGTTTGGCGAAGCTTGTCGTGGCGGATACTGGGTACGGTATTCCGGAATCGGACCAACCACATGTTTTTGAGCGGTTCTATCAAGTCGATCAGGCACGTTCGTTCGTGACCGGCCGAGGTAGTGGCTTAGGACTGGCGATTACCAAGTGGATTGCGGAAGCTCACGGCGGCACGGTGGTGCTTCAAGAAAGCCAAGAAGGAAGCGGATCAGTGTTCGTTTTCACAACAAAGGCCGTAGGCCCAAACGCCCTGGGCAAAAAAGTTGACAGATAAATCGCGAATCTCACCGCAGGTGGGTACGACGATGTCGAACCGATGGCACAATATGGAGAACCTACGGACGTCAATTTGCAAAAGCGTATGGAAACAAAAAAGAGCCTCACCCTCCGAACATCTTGCTGTGAGGCGACTGGAATCAGCCTCCTGGAGGAGGCACATCGCTTCGGCGAGACACAAACTCTCTGCTACTCTTACTGTTGCCGGATTTCCAAGGCTTTTTGCCCTCGATGATCAACATCGTCCACCCACTTTTGACACTGCATGAAGTGGTGACGCGGCAGGAACTGTCGCAGCAGATTCGCTACCTCAAGGCGGAGAACGAAATCCTTTGCTCCAAGTAACCCGGCTTCCCAGTGCAACAGAATAGCGTTGAGCTCAATCAGTGATTGGAACGTACTCGGGCGCCCTCCGAATCGACGTTGAATGTCTCGCGAAAGATGCCAACATGCGTTGGACAGTTTCTGGCGTAACCGCTTGCTCCAACAAACAGAATCCATCTTGCTGAAGACTTTGGTCTTTCATTCGCCTTCTCCCTAGTAGTCATCTCGCCAGTACCCGCCAAGTCACGGACTCGAGACCAAACGCGGACAACAGCGCCCCCGGATCCATCCCCGGTCAATGGTCAATGACAAGCCAATGCAACGAACGCACGAACCCGCCACGCACGGAATGCCTCAATTCCTTACAATTTGAGATTTCCATACCTGCGCGGCGTACACCTGCTGCCGCTTGTGACCGTCGTCGGTCTCGATGAAGGCGAGCAAACCGTTGAAAAAGAAGGCCTGTATGATGGCCTGGAAATCGATCTCGTCACCCACGACGCGGCAAAGTTCTTTGGCTTAATGCTTCGTCGCAATGGTTACGTGCTTGAGCAGATCTTTTCACCGCTTGTGGTGTTCGCCACACCCGAGCATGACGAACTCAAGTCCATCGCAGCCGACGGCATCACACAGCATCACGCTCATCACTACCTCGGCTTCACGGCGAGGCAGTGGAAACTGTTCGCCAAGGATTCACCGCCGCGCGTCAAGCCGCTGCTGTACGTCTATCGTGTGCTGCTGACTGGCATCCATCTGATGCGGACCGGCCAAGTCGAAGCCAACCTCGTCACCTTAAGCGAAACCGCCAAGCTCAGTTATCTCGACGACCTCATCGCCCAAAAGCAAACCGGACCCGAGAAAGGAACGCTTCAAGCTGCCGATCTGGATTTCCACACCCGAGAATACGAGCGACTCACCTCCGAACTCGAGTCGGCCTACGAAGCCAGCAAACTTCCCGAGATGCCGTCGGCACACGCCGCACTCAACGATCTGCTCGTCCGTCTTTGGCTGGCTCGTTCGATGAGTTGATCTCGTATCGGTTGACCAAGTCCAAGTGCACCTCTCGCATGCTCAGCCAAAAATCATTCTTCAGTGACGGATCGTTGGAGCGAACGATGTTGAGACTGATCTGTAGTTTCTTGATCGCGGTGTCAAACTGGCTCTTCGTGCAACCGAATTGTTCAATGGCTCGCTTTCGCAGTAGCCCGGTGAACGCAGGCTCCAAACGAATGAACTCGTAGACTTGCTGCGCAAGTTCATCCAGATCGCTTACCGGCTTAAACGAGGCCGGGTAATGCGTTTCGCGGAAGTATTGCATTTCCATCATCACCGCATCGCCACCTTTAATCTTTCCGTAGTAGACCAATTCAGGGTAGGTCTGCGGAATGCGGGTTTTCCAGTCCCAAACAGCCATGACTTTCGGGCTCCATCCCCCCGCCTTCGGCTTTTTTTCAGAGAGTGCCGTATTGTCCCACAGCGATGGGTGTGGTGAGCCTTTGCTGCCGAATATCGTGCAAACCTTACGGTCCATCACGAACTGAAAGGCTTCTTCAAATGTTTTTATTATCTGCATTCCCGTTCGTCTGTGTTCATGATTTGAGTTGCGTTGTGACCGAAAGTAGGTATCCAGAGACGCACCCGCCGCTGATAGTCATCGTCCGCCTCACCAAAACGCGACTTCAGGTCCGCCTCTTCTACCGGACGCATCGCGTAGTTGCCCCATTTGGGCAATGCAACGCAAGGCCTGGAAGCGACTTTTGCGAGCCTTTGCTAGATACCACACGCACCCCAAGCATCGCCACATGCGAAAAGGAGGCGTCGCTACTTCAATATTCGTTTCTCCGTAGCACGCGCTCCGTCCAGGACATGTTGATGCAGCAGATACCCGAAGCCCGCGTTTTCAAGCCGCAGGACCAATTCACTTTTTCTACAACCCAGTGCCGCCGCGCACTGCTCAAGATCCCAGCCATGGTCCGCCAATTGGCTCAGCAGGTAGGCTCGCCGCGTTTGCGTCGATGACATTCGGTAGGTTTTCAAGTATTGTAACGTCCCATCGTCTGCGTAAATTGCCTCGCCGATATGGTTCTCTTTAGCTGGATCTAGATCCGTGATAAACCGCTCAAGGTTAAATGGCTTGAACCGACATACTTGTTCGCTGTGGTAATTCCGTTCCGACAGAGCAGGCGACATCATTTCGTTGATCCCATTCCAACGCTCACGTAGCCGATCGACTTCACGTCGCAGATCTGCTGTGTTGTTGATCGAATCGACATCAATTGGATCAGGCGACACCACGGTCTCGGTTGCCCACAAACCATAGTGCCAGATCAGCTCGCCGTAGAAATCAGAGAGCAGTGTGTGGTGCAAAGATGCGTAGTCATCTGGATGAGGCAATACAAACGCCGAAGCCAACGCCTCCGCGACAAAGACGAGCATGCCAACTTGGTTATCGTGAACCTCAAACAAACGCAGCGCGTCCTCGAGTCCGGCAATCTCTTCACCCGGTACCACGAATTCACTGCGCGGCGAAAGTCCCCGACGCATAACCGATTCCGAATACTCCGTCCAAGCAATATCAGGGCCACCGAAGTGCAGTGCGAGCAGACCTTCCATCGCAACGTGCAACGGCATGAAACGCAGTCGGTGACGGCCCTCACGACGCGTCATCTTTCGCAATCCCAACTTCTTAAGACCACGAGCGGTGATGTACTGGCCATACGACTTTCCATCTTTCGTTTTTCCCGACTGCGACATTTGTGATCCGAAGACCGCACCACCATCGGCTGTCCAGTTCGCCACCAATCCGTGAGGCACATAGGCAGTATGAATCGATTTAGGATTGACTTCAACAAACCCGAAATCTTCGGAATGCGCCCTGCGAGATAAGCGAAGGTCATTTCGGCTTTCTTGGCGAATGAGCGGAACCAACCGAATGCCACCGAGTACTTGAGGCGGCGCCATTGCAAGACCTGAAAGGCTCAGCCCGGTCATTGTTCGCCGTCGGTCACTCATCCATGCCTCCAATCAAGTCGTCGGTCAACCTTCCTAAGTATTCCTCCAATTGCGTCTGCGACGCCTCACCTGATGCAAACTTTGCGAAACCCATCGACGCACCGAGATCCTCCGCATCGCGTAGGCCGATCGTATTCAATGCGTTGCCAAGTGGCTTCGGTGAGAAGTGATCAGGATCGAACACAGGATTTGCATGGATGAAGGCAATAGGATGAGCACGTGACAAACGTTCTCGATAAGCAAAGACGATCTGGCCGCACGCATCGACCGGAGCGTTCTCAAAACCGTCCGAAATGATCACGATGTTATCGGGCCGCCACTCGATGGCGAGTAGAAGTGGTGTCGCAAGATCTGTTTGCCCACCCGATTCGAACAGAAACACATGGTCCTCATTCGTGGTGGTGTCGGTCGCTTCGTTTCGCGAAGGCGTCCAGAACGCCCGCATTTCATCGGTACTCTGGCCGATTAAATAGTGGATGGCAATGGCGACTGCGAGCGGTCTCAGTCGCTTTTCTCGCGAGCCGCACGTCGATCGACTTCGGTCAAGCACGATGGCGACCTTTCCTAACTGAATCGGTCTTTTTCGCAACACACGCCTAGCCGATGCGCGAAGCAAGTCATGGAATTCGAGTGCGCGGGATCTGCGTTCATCATCCGGCAGTGAAAGAACGTACAAAGCAAGCTTTGTTAGGGGCATACGAGAGAGGTCGACGCCCGGCGTCGCTACACCCAGCCGCGCGGCCGCTGATTGCACACGCTGCTTCTCGGCATGCGTCATTTGCCGTTGGATTTTACGCAAGAATTCAACGCGTGGAATTCTGTGACGAGCCGCGAAGCCCTCTGCGATCGAAAATGGCAACTCATAGATTGCTTGCTTGGCGTAATGGGCACGAAGAAACGCATCGTACAGAGGCGTCTCAAAATGTTTTTGATCCTTCAGCAAAAATATGAAACGCCCCGTCTCCCCATTGAGCTCGAGATGAGCGTGACGTGCAACAGCGCGCAACTTGCTGCGGTACTTCACTGCATCAAACGCAGGGTCGTTTCGTCGTTTCAAGTAGTCACGTACGACTGCGCGGGTCCGACGATTGTTGATTTTGAGTTTTCGTAGACTGGCGAACAATGCGAAGACGCGATTGGCGGGCAAACTACGCAGCGTCACCGCAATCAGCCTACCTTCCTCGGCTCGATCCACTGGATTTTCCGGTGCACCGATCGCGAGCAACTTCATCACGATTCTCGCCCGATTGAAGTCGTTGACTCCAGCCGCCAAGACACGCCGATAGACGGTTCGATAATTTGCCAGAACGTAGCCGTGCAGGAAGTCAATCGAAACCTTGCCGCTTTGCCGACTGGAATAGTGTTCGGTCTGACCGGTCGACGCGAAACACGCATTGGTAAACATCACGAGGTCTTCACGCTCACTCGCTTCTCTTTGTGCGGCGTATACGTCGTCTCGGTTTTGTTTTGTGATCTGCTCGGACATTGCGGGCTCAAGAAGAATGGCTCGTCCGGGGAATAATATGAAACAACGAGCTCTTCAGCTTCATAGGCTAATGCGGAAGTTGCCTCAAAGTCCCACGGACGAGCCGATGCTATTGTAGCTTAGGTGTGCCATTCTGACGAAGACTACGCATCGGCACAAAAGGTTCAGCCTTCCCTCCTCAAACAAGGTCTCGGAAACCATAGGCTGACAGTTTTGCAGTATCGCCGATAGTCGTCGCCGAATCGTCCAGCGAGGTCGAGCTCCTCAACCGGACGCACCACGACGTGCCAAAACACGGCACCGGCCAGCGAATAGACCATCACCGCGTAGCTGCCCAGGTACCAACCGACCGCGAGGCTTTGCAGGATGCCCGCGACCGCCATGGGGTTTCGCACGAATTGGTACGGTCCCGCGATCACCAACCGACGTGCCGTTGCGGTCGGCAAAGGCGTTCCGTTGCCGTGTGTCGCCATCGTGATGCCACTCCATAGGCCAAGGCACGACGCCATGGCAAACAGCCCGATCGAAGCGGGTGATTGAAACGCGTGCCCGAACCCGTCGATGCCGCAGTAGCGTTCCAGTTCAACGATCCCCATCGGCAGAACCCATAGGAACACGCTCCAAAAGATCATGGTCTGTCCCAGTGTCCAAAGCACCGCCGCCGGTCGATTCATCGCAGTCACGCGAATTGTTGCTGCCGATTGATCGACTGTGCCATGAATCGTCGCCATCGCCAGCGACAACCCCGCCATGCTGACCATCATCGCCGATGCGATCCAAGCCTCACCCGTTTGCATGCTCGTCGCCAGGCACACCAGCGTCGGATACAACGTCACCACGGCAACCGCCCACACTACGTCGCCTGCCCAACATGATCGCCGCAAGACTCCGGTCGCCGCGATGATCGAGCCCGCAATGATCAACACGAAGTCGGCAAGCCAAAACGACAACAGCGATTCCGACGGCCAATCGATCGGCTGAAACCACTTGACGCTCGGAGGGTACGCATTCAACAACATCCACCAAGCGGCCGTGCCGGTGGCTTGGATGAGAAAATAGCTCGCGACGATTTGCCTGGGGTGCATGTGGACTATCAAAGAAGATTTGTCTTAATCGATCTCGGAGTAGGATCGGGTTGGTTCCCAGTTACCCTCACCGAGAAATTGCCTAACTCGATCACCCAGTGAAACGCCGCAAAACTGCCGGAAAGCCGCATCCCCGGCATCTGCGTAGTGTGCCGCATTGAGTACCGGAGATACCTGCTTTGGGTAATCTGACATGAAGTTGCGGAAAAGAACTTGAGCGAGGTGGTAGCTAAGTGCCTGGCCTTCATCCGGTGAAAAGAAGGAATCTCCCGACCAGAATGCGTCGATCATTTCCCGAGTCCAATACGCTCGGTGGCGACGCACCATATGGTGGTCTGTAATGAAGTATGAGCTGCCAACGACTAAGTCTTCCATCACCTGTGTTATGCCTTCGTTTAGCCAAAGCGGCAGTGGCAAATGCCGGAGCAAATTGTGATTCAATTCGTGGGCGATGACCCGTTCATGGTCACTGCCATAAGCGAGACAGATCGCAAAGTGACCATATCCTTGGTCGAGAAAGATTCCTCCTGAGGGTGCGAAGTCACCTTCTTCCGGATAGAAATCCGAAACATAGTCGTAGTAGCTTTCGGCATCTGCAAACGCAAGTACCACATGCTTGCCGTAGCCTTCGTCGCGAGCAACATTCGGAAGCGTTTCAAGGATGGTTCGGCGTGCGTGCTCGCAACTTGCCAGCAATCGACTGTAAAGTCGAGCATCATTTCTTGCTAACAACGCAAAGTTATGGGATTCGGTGACTAAGTAGCTATCACCCAGCGTCTCTCGAAGCATTCCCAGCCACTGGCGAGCCAACTGGGTCCAGCCTTCGTCAAGTTGTTCGGGCGGAACATTCTTATCAACCCAATCCCAAACAATGGACCAATTCGGCTTGATGAAGGCTCATCCGACTAAAGCGTACTTTTTCTGATGGAGCGAATAAAGCAGTAGTTCGAAGTATTCGCGATCACGAATGCCGTAGGATTGTCGTTGGAGCGTCTTGATTTTGTTATTGGTGCCCTCCATCGGTCCAGAAGAAATCCGGTGTTTGAAATAACTCAATAGCCCTTCCTCAAGCCGCGTCAGAGTTTTGGCCATCGTCTTCAATGGTGAGAGTCCCGTCGCGGTCGCTCGCCTGCACCATGACCGCAAGAACAACTGCGCAGGCCATCGAAAGGTGTGCCCCCAAAACAAACGCAATTCCTCTTTGAGATAGTATCCCTTGGCCAGCGGTTCATTGAGCTTCAGCGCCGCTGCCAAGTGAGCCTCTTCGTCCCGATCCTCGCTCAGATTCTCAGGGTTCTTCAGCAGCAACCAGCGGCTCCCCTTGAGCACCGATTTCTCGTCGGCCGTCGCCTCTTGGTACAGTTGTCGACGCAGCGTGGTCAGCTTCTCGTTCATCAACTTCACCACATGAAAGCGGTCAAAGACGATGTCGGCCTTGGGGAGGTTCCCGCGCACCGCCGAGATGTAGGCCGAGGACATGTCCATTGCCACCGCTTCGATTCGATGCCGCCGACGCCCCAAGCGCTTCCAAAAGGGAACCAGCGATTCAGCCGATTTCCCGTCTCCCACGAAGATAATCGCTCCACTATCCAAGTTCATTACCAGTGTCACGTAGCGATGCCCTTTGCCGATGCAGATCTCGTCGATCGCAATTCGGCGAACATCTTTCAGGGAAGGATTGGCGAATCGTCGCCTGAGATCGTCTTTTTTGATTTCCTTGATCACGTCCCATGTGACACCGAGAAGATCGGCAACGTCTTTGATTGTCATGCTGCGAGTGAGCTGCAATGCGTAGTTGGCCCAGTTCTTGGTGTAGCTTCGACGAGCATCGGCAAAGCCGACCTTGATCTGACGAACGACCCCGCAATCGCGGCACTGCAGACGTGGCAAAGTGGCGACAATGACGGTCTGCTTCAATCCGATCGGAGAGCACCTGAATTCACGTTGCGTGACGCCTCGTTTGATCACGTTGCTGCTCTGGCACGAGGAACAACAGATCGACTTCTCATTTGGATGGACATGGAACCGTGTGACGCCTCCGGTGGGCTCGATTCGAGTCTGCCGGTAGCCACGAATGCCGAAAGAGTGATACAACAAGGAGGTGGACATGTACGTTCCTGCAAAGAAGATGTGAGAATTCTCTTTGAAGGATGGCATGTCCACACTTTTTTATCCATCCGTCGTAACTTCCGCGACTTCAAACCCGGCGCACGCTTTAGTCGGATGAGCCGGAAACATCGCCGGACGACTCAATCCAAAGCCCTCTGTTTCTGACCGCCAGCAATTGACTCGTGACTCGTGACTCGTGACTGGTGACTGGTGACTGGTGACTGGTGGGCTGATGCACCGAACCGATACCGTGTTTTTGTGTCCCAGCTTACGCTTGACGAATGTGCTGACGGTGATCCTGAGGCAGCGGTTGAGCGACTCGGATTCATTCGTGACATTCCGCTCTTAGCAGCGTGTTGATTTTCGCCTGAATCGGCTACGATGTGCGAACCACATTTTGAGGAGCCGAGATGGCACTGGGAAAACGACGGCGAGAGCAGCAAGGCGAATTTTGGATATCGACCGAGAAGCTATGCAACGCGCCGCGAAACGCATTCTACGATCGCTTGAATCAACTTTTGAATGAAATCAGGTTTGACGAAAAGCTGGAAAAGGCTGCCAAACCCTACTACGAGGAAACTGGACGCAAGGGCCTCGCGCCCGGCATCTACTTCCGAATGATCTTCATTGGTTACTTTGAAGACATTTCTTCTCAGCGCGGGATCGCTTGGCGATGCGCTGACAGCCGATCGCTATCAAAGTTACTTGGCTATTCACCCGACGAGCCCACGCCGGACCACAGCACGTTGTCGCTCACTCGCGATCGACTCCCGATGGAGATTCACAATCTCGCTTTCGAATTGATACTCAAGGCGACTGCTGATCACGGACTGTTGGCCGGCAAGACGCTGGGCGTCGACGCGACTGATTTAGAAGCCAACGCATCACTCAAAAGCATTGTCCGAAAAGACAATGGTGATGACTGGCAGGCGTACCTCCGGAAGCTGTACGCCGAAGAGACCGGGAAGACGAATCCTACGGACGAAGAACTGCGGCGATTTGATAAGGGACGCAAGTCGAAGAAGAAGGTCAGCAACGAGCATTGGGAAAGCGCAACCGATCCAGATTCCCGCATTGGGAAGATGAAAGACGGGCGTTTTCACCTGAAATACAAGGCCGAGAACGCGGTCGACTTGAAAACAAATGTGATCGTTTCAGCCGAGGTTTACCACGGTGATCGAGGCGACACGAGCACGATCGAGGATACGGTGAATGCGGCAAAAGTGAACTTGAAGAAAGCTGGTACGGACCTGGAAGTGGAAGAAGTGGTTGCCGATAAAGGCTATCACAGCGAACAGGCACTGGATGACCTTCAGAACAAATGCAACGCGCGGACTTACATTCCTGAACCGGAGCGAAAAGGTCATCGAACTTGGACCGATAAGACTCCTGAACGCGAAGGATCGTACCGACGCAATCGTCGAAATACCAAAGGCAATCGTGGCCGCAAACTACAGCGTCTTCGCAGTGAGCGAGTCGAACGCACGTTCGCTCACTTATGTGATACCGGCGGTGCTCGTCGGACATGGCTTCGCGGCCTCGAGAAGGTGCAGAAGCGATACATGAGCGCAGCGATAGCACACAACTTGGGACAGGTCATGCGCAAACTGACCGGTGCGGGTAAACCAAGGTACTTGGCGGTGCTCGCCGAGCGAGCTTTCTCGCGGTTTGGCGTGTTTTGGGCAGGCTGGGCGCCTACTGTGCGGCTCTTGAAGCCATGGACGCATCCAATTTGCATCCATACCGAATTTAAGAACGCGATCGCCGCGTGATCAGCGTCCGAAGGTTGATGTGGCGCTTTATGCAAAAATCAACGGGCTGTTAGATCAATCTAGCGATGCAGAAGCCCTTGCCGACCTATTGATGGAACGTCTCGCCGTTCCCGCTACTGAGCCTCGCGATGCTTTGCATATCCCCACGGCAGCAGTTCACGGTGTACAATTTATAGTGACCTGGAACTTCGAACATATTCTGAATCCGCAGTTACAAGGGAAGATTGGTGACACGTGTCGCAAGGCGGGGTATGTACCTCCTGTCTTCTGCACGCCTGAGCAACTGAGGTTGACCGAAGATGATTCCTGACCCAACTGACGCAATTCGCGAGATCAAGCATCGCCTTGGTGCGCAATCGGGATTTGACGTCCACCGTATTGCGGAAGAAGCCCGGCGTCGCCAACGTAAATCCGGCCGCAAGTATTTGACACTGCCTCCCCGACGGCCTGACGCGGTGACTGCGGGGAACCATCCGATGCAGTCGAGCGGTGATATCGGGCGTCTTGAAGTGGATGATCAGCCGTCGCCGCCGGCTGATCGGTAGCGTTCGACGAAAAAATACTATGATCACCGGACCGCAAAATGAGTGACTTGGGAGATAAGCCGTATCAATCTACTCCTCGGTTCTTGAGCTTGGTTAGCTTTCACTACGACAACGTGCCGATTGAATACCACTCGAAGTATCCATTCGTCGCCGGTCGGTCGTACGTGTTTTTCGGTGAGATACCGAATATGCCTGGCCACTGCGTTGTAGCTGACCAGCGAACGGGACAACTCTATTCGGGCTACCACACCGAGAGCTTCGTTGAACTACCGGATGATGAAGTATAGTGTTCGCATAAAGAACATCGGGGAATTTAGATCATCCCCAATCATGTGTGACACCGAAATTCGCTTTCCGAACCGCGAAGAACCATGGAATGCACGCGACGACGGGAGTCGCAGGATCTGGTCTGCTTGCACGTCGTTCGCCCGGCCCCCGTGAATTCTAACGTTCTGGCATGAATCCGCATTTGAAATGATCCGATCAGAAACCGATCTCGTCTCCAGATTGCGCGACCATGCCCGCAACGATGCTGACGTCGTCGCATTGTTTCAGATGATAGCAGACGCCCACTCTGCAGGTACGGATGAGATTCCACGCCTTTTGTTCGCGCATTATTTTCATCTAGCATTTGGTGGGAATCTCGAGCAGCTCAAAACACTGAAGCTCCTGACATACAGGATCGAACGGAGTGAAGGGCGGCTCACATCGTCTGCCCCCAATGCAGAGAAGGATCTTAACGAATGGATTGCGACGAATCGCGGGACGTGGGACAGATTGAATTGACGCTCGGATCGACGGCACGATGGTATGCTAAGTAAAGCCAGAACCATGTCATGAACCGAAGGACCGCATGGCGCGTTTACAAATAGAATCCACATTGGCGGTCCTCGGTTATGACCGCCGTTATCCGCGAAGATCATGCGAGCACCAGACGTCTACTTATATGAGCTTCGCGATGGAAAGCATTGCCTTTACCTTGGCGACTACACAACGGCCGGGGGACTGGGCCTCGCACCTCCCGATTCTCAGATACGGATACGACACATATACGCCGATACTGTGCCTGCGCTTCCTCATCACTTAGCGGGGCCGCAGAGTGTCGAAACGACGGTTCATTTTATCGACGCGGCTCATTCAATTGTCGACTTTGAATGTTCGATTGACTCTGGAACAACGCTTTCATCACATGACGATTGCGAATGTTATTTTGAATTCATGGATCAGGGCTCCTGCGAAAAGGCGTTGCGTTGTGCCGTGCCGCCTGAATTGGCCGACACGTTGTGGTGCGAGCTGCTTGCAAATCGAGGCAAGTACGTAACAATCGACGACCATCTCGTCGTGACTACATACAGCACGTTTGATGACTACTTGACCACACTGAAGTCAAAACGTGGATAGCAAAGCCGTGAACCGGTGCGGCGAAGTCGAGCGTTTTGACAATGGAAACCTTTTCGTCACCGCCCGGTGACGGCGCCCGTTCGCCGATCAAAGTTCTCCCCGAAAACCGACCTGCTCACCGTATCCGACGCGTGCCCCCACCTCCACCTGCCATTTTGCATGACACAATACTCAATTCGCAACCTTCTGCTCTTCACGCTGTTTATCGCTCTAAGCCTGTCTTTGATTGCGGCCGAAGGATTGGATGGTTACGTGATCGTTTTGGCGTCATTTCTGCACTTCATTCTCTTGTGCGTTCTTCCTGTTGCAGCAATTGAGTACGACGGCCACCGCCGGTGCTTCGCTGCTTCGGCTCTTGTCTTCGAAGTGGCGTTCTTGTATTCCACTAGCGGAATTTGGGAACGAGACTTTGATATGTTTGCGATGCTTTCGATCCCTGCCTTCATCGGAGGATACCTTGCTGGGACTGTCTCAGCTGCCGCCTACTCCGTTATGAACCCACCGAAGCAGAAGTATTCCAAGTGGCGACCTTTGGGATTCGTTACACACGTGCTTTCTCGCTTTCTTCCGCCCAAGTCAATCGCACCGATACCCGGTAGCCAGGAAAATGCCCCGGAGTAGCTCCGCTCCGGCGTATCGGTGGCGTGCCTTCGGCACTATACCGCCGATACGCCTTCGTTCCGTCACCCGGTGGTCGCTTGCGTTATCCCTTTCTGATTCCTACGCGAATGAAATTCGCACTCGTATGCTTCCTTCTGATCATCGCAATTGTTGGCGGGACACTCGCGGTACGATATGCAACACAATGTAGACCCGACGTCTACTATCTTCATCTGTATTCGAACCGCTATGTGGCGCACGTGATGCGAACCGACTATCCTCCGTCTGATTATGATTGCCTAGCGACATTTTCGATTTGTCCAGAGGTGCCTTTCTATGCCGCGTTGCCTAACTACTACAAGCCAGAAATCGAAGTCAGCGGGACAATCACATTGTCGGGAGATTCCAGGGATTCCAGTGTTGTTTTTCGAGTCGGTTCACCAGATGAATCATTCGAATACAACCACGATTCGTTTGTGCAACCCAATCGGCTTTTTTCATTTCAGGACGACTCCTACCGGTGTGTTGTGTCGACAAGCAAGAATCCGTTTTCAGAGCTAATCCACTGATGCTCGCGCTCTGTCCGTCTGGGATTTCCAGAGAACTGCACGCGAGTTGCGGTGGCGTGCTATTAGACGTGGGTGCTCGGTTACCGCCACCGTGTGAATTCCACCGTTATCCGACTGCAGTATGAACCCATCCGATTACTTGCTGCCACTTCCTGCAATCGACTGGCATTCCGCGCTCGCAGAATGGCGCTGGCTACTTCCGCCTGATTGCTCGCCTCGTCACGTGACTTCCTTCGGTGATGTTTTCCTCGTTAGCGGGATCGACCTTGGTCTACTGGATCTTGAAAATGGCACATTTTATCGGTACTGCGATATCCAAACGGCAATCGCAGATGCCCTCGCGGATGACGCCGACGCCGACGTGCTTCTTTACACGAAACTCGCGGGCGAGCTTGCAGCTATCGGGTGTGATCTCACAGCGGGGCGCTGTTATCACTTCAAAATTCCCACGATACTCGGTGGTGAATTTGTCGTTTCAAACATCGCTACGAACACAATCGACGAGCGGATACGGTTTTGCGGCGACTTTCATCGACAAATCAAAGACTTGCCTGATGGTGCATCGGTACGATTGAAGTTCACCGACGGCTAACCCGGCGAGCCATGACGTCCACCGGAGGACGGCATGGGGCGTTTACATATAGGCAATCAAACCGCCGTCCCCGCTGACGACCGTCGTTCTGCTATCGATTGACACTAAACATGGCACGCAGATTTCAATGTGGCACCTGCGATTTCCGTTTCTTTGGCGGACATAGTCACCACACCGGCGCAGCAACGTGTCTTTGCTGTGACTGCCTTGCGTCATTCGCTTGCGTCTGCAATTCGTCGACGGGCCCCGTAGTGGGAGAAACCATCTCGATTTGTCGACGGATCAAACGAAAGCCGGAAGGACGACGACGAACGCGCTACCAGTTTGAGCCAACTGGAGTCGGGTTCATTGCTGAACGCGGACCACAAACCAACATTGGGGTCGATGATATCGTATATCTGGTATCGACAATCGCCTGCCCTGATTGCCACGCAACGTCACTCACCGTTGATTGGGCACCGGGCGATCGTTGCCCAAAGTGCAAGGAAGGTCGCCTTGAAGTACACCCCGTCGTGATTCACGCATAGAATATGCAGAACCATGCGAGGACACAGAGCGGCGGCAGCGTTGTTACAAGTGGTTGGTCAAATGTCGCCGCCACGTGATCGCCGCCGTTCTGCCAGGAAGCCAATCAATGATACTCCTGTTTACGCTAGTTTTTCTTGTCCAACCAGTCTCTCTATCAGAGGACCAACGAGTTTTCGTTGCGAATCTAAAAGGCGACTGGAAAGTTCAAAATGAGCTTATTGATGGAAAGCCATCCGAGGAGTGGCTAAAGGAACGGAATACGAAGTCGCAAACCTCTGTCGGGAGCATCTTACGCATTTCGTCATATTCGATCCGCTTTCTCGAACCACAAAAAGAGAAGCAATCTACGAAGATCTTCTTTATTACTGATGTTGACGAAGCAGCCGGTACCATCGACCTTCGAATGGAGAACCCTCCATACGGGATATTCCGAAACGTACTCAGGGTAGACGGAGACGTGCTATGGCTCGCTTCCAATCATGAAAAACATGAACAACTTCCCAAGCAGTTGTCTCCTGGGGCGGGCTTGGTCTGCCTGCTGCTGACACGTGTCACGTCACCTAAAGAAGTTACGGAAGAACCAGTCGAGGAACCGAAGAACCGGTAACCGAGCGATCTGGCAACTGTAAACTAACTCCCGCGAATAGGTTATCGTGGCCGTTCTTCGGCCTGTAATGGATGCTCCCCCGTTTGCTAGATGCCTTCATCGTGTTGGATGTCTTCACCGAACCGAAACTAAGCATCAAATGTGCATTTACCGTGATCGCGCTGGCGACGATAACCGAATGCTCCCGTGGACATGACGCTCGACCCGCTAAGACGGATGAATTGCTTCGTGTGTGCCAATATTTGTCGTACGATTACTATCGTGAACGTGGTGAATCTCCACAGACACTACGCGACCTGCAGGATTACGTTGCGCAAACGGAGTGGGAATTACCAAAACTGCTCACACCAAATACATACGAGCACGGCATCCGAATGCTACATTCTGGACGCGATGCCTGGGACCGTCCTATCGCCGTCCGGCGCCTAAACATCCCGGGGCGACCGATGGCCTGGGTCAGCGCTGGTGACGATGGAGTGTTCGGCACAGATGACGATCGCGAGCGTGAGATGATGTGGACGTACCTCAGCGACAATGAGGACTGAGTGGGTACAATGAAGTGCAACGCAAAACTCCCCTGTTTTCCGTAATGGTGACGAACCATGCGTTGGACGCCGAGTCGCTGGTAGCGTTGTTTCTAAAGTCAAAATTGATTGGCGGCGGCCGGTCAACGTGTTCGTTACGCTAATGCTGGAATTTGCACAAATGTTCAAACCGACCCGCTCGTTTATGTTGTTGCTCTTGTTCGTACCTACCTTGACCATCAAAGCCAAAGATACCCAGGCAGCAGAAACGACAGACCAAGAAGTCACACTTGTTGTGGACGAACTTGAAAATGCAATCCAGGGTAAGTCTCATCGCCCGCTTGAAGAGATCGTCACCGAAGACGCAACTTTTCAAGGCACGCGTCCTCTGAGGGCAATGCTACGTGATGCCAAACCTGTTAAGTTTGCTCCAGATAGTCGCCGGTATTGGTTGAAACTGTCAGAGATCGAGCCGAACTCGAAGCTTAGCCAGTACATTCCCAAAGGGGTGGATGCAGACGAGTCCGTACTTGTCTTCCGAAACACGGACGATCGAGACGACCGTCGATTCCGTGTGTTTTACTGGCTTTCTAAAATTGATGGAAAATGGATGGTGGTTTACAACGCGGATGGTTGGGACTCGGCGGATCCTCTTGCATCTGCTGCCAAGGAGTTGTCCGCGCACATGGTAAATCAAAATGGCGTTGCCAAGCCATGAACCGAAGTGGCGGGATTCGTGTTTTTGAAGTGGCAGATCGTTCGCCGCCTCTTGGATATGGCCAGCGACTATGAAGTCCATGTGTTTGGTGGGTGGAATGAATGTAACCGGCAGTCGCAAGCTGCCGGGATCACGGGTTTGCGCCGCCAGTTTTAACGATTGGCTTCCACCCGTCGAACCTTGGGCTTACATGGATTCGTTCGCCGACAAAGACAAACTGACTCTCAATTGGTAGTGCAAATTGGTGCGACGCTTCGTCATCTTCGCCATGCTACTTGCGGCCTCATGGGTGGTGATGATCCTCTCACACGAATGCGGGCACATTATCGGTGGGATGACCTGCGGCGCAACGCTCACCGATTTTGACCTCGCTCCATGGCGCATGCCATATAGCTTGCACTCTCCTGATCCGCACCCGCTTGTGACGCTTTGGGCCGGCCCGATGCTGGGCATTGCTGTCCCAATTTCCTTGGCGGTGATCATCCGCAAGCGATGGGCATGGTTCGTCGCTGACTTCTGCCTCATCGCGAATGGCGGTTACCTCGCGTTGGCGTGGCTATCGGGCGACCGCTTTCTCGACACGCGTCGATTACTTGACGCTGGGGCACATCCGGCAACGATCGTGATATATTGCGTGCTGACGATCGCTACTGGTTACATCTGGTTTCGGTCCGACTGTATCCACTACCTCAAACGCACACCGAAACCGCAAACCGGCGGCGTGCCATGAATTGCACCGAAGAAGGCGAGCTGGATTACGTGGCTATTTCAAAGTCGTTCACGCGTTCTCGGTGAATGTCGCCGTTGTCCGACACAACATGCTCCAGTTCAGTCTTATCACGGTCGCACTTCTCATCGCACTGCCTTTCGTTGTGGGATGCGAAAGATCGCGTCAATCGGCTGCGACGTTGCCTCCGGAGGAGCGGCAACCGGCTGCGACGTTGCCTCCGGGAAAATCGCAACTGACTTCCTCCGATGCACTTTTGATCGCGAAGAAGACTGCGACCGAAGAAGGGCTGCGACTCGAAGACTACAACACCCCGACCGTTGTTTACGACGATTCGCACGACCAACGACGGTGGTGGGTGCACTTTGATGCAAAGCGGGAAATGTTTGGCGACCATTTTTCCGTGCGCATTAGCGATAGTACTCAGACTGCAGAGGTGTATCTTGGAAGATGACCGACTCATCGAAGAATGCGATTTTGCAAACGCGGACGCACTCTCAACGGTTGCGCCGCACCCCGCGATGCACACAAGGCGTGGAGTCGTCATTTCTTATAATGGAAAATCGTTCGCCGCGACTGGGCGATCGCGGTACTTATTTGACTGACGTACTCCAATGCATGCAGCAATTGAGAACCTCTACGCAACGTTCGCCCACTGTCGAATCGGCGACGACTTCACAGGCTGTGATTGTTGCGTCGGCCCCGAACATTCGGAAAAACTCGCTGCCCCACCGCTCCGCGAGTTGACCTACGAGGATCTCGAACGCTACTCGCGTAAAGCCATGTCAACGTGGGGTAACGTTCGGCACTTCAAGCATTTTCTACCACGCCTCCTGGAACTATCGATCGAGCATCGTGACGACTTTCTCGATCTCGCTGTAGTGTTTGGCAAACTCAAATACGCACAATTCGACTCGTGGCCCCAACGTGAACGAGACTCTGTGGACCGGTTCTTCTGCGAATACTGGGAATATCAACTTGATGAACCCATCGTTGGTGCATTCGAGGACTCAGTTGATACTGTCCTTTGCTCATTGGCGAGCGCCCTTTCGTCCGTTCAGCGATTTCTCGATGCTTGGATCGTAAAGCGTACTGACAACGCCACACGGCATCTCGCTGCCTTCATTCTGAATAATAGTGACACCCTGCTCACAAAGGGATGTTTATCGAACGCCTTTTGGGACACGTCCGGCCAACCGCACGCCGAAGTGATAAACTGGCTGCAGTCGGATGCAGTTTACCGATTCGCTGACGGACCCGACGATCCCGTACTTGTTGATGATTTCGCGTATGCATGGTCACAACTAGTGGCGATCCGCTCTGCTTTGACCGTGACCGAAATGTGACAGCAATTATCAAATAACATCGTTGCGGCCCCGGTTTGCACGAGGCATAGCGGATAGTGGTAGCGGCAGAAGACTTTTTTGCTTCCAATTTTTGGTTGCGAAGGTTTTCTAGCTTCCTGCTTGTGGGGATAACGGCCTGGGGCGATCGTGCGAATGGCTGCTGGCGAGGTTCTGGGGTTGCGAAGTCGGTCGCTCTCGTAACGACGATTGCGAAGCCGCATCAGACATCTATCAGAGCTCGCTTCAAGGCGGCCCTTGCGAGTCGGGCAGAGGTCTACCCGTCACGCTCTCAATCCTGGGATTTCCAAGTAATGGGTGTCTCTATCTCCAGGCTGGTCAACTGACCAAGGCACGCTACTTTGGCGGTTGGAGCAACAGTCAACTGGCGAGATACCAGCAACATTGCGCCGCCGACCTCGACGCAGCCGACTTACCGTATGCCTAAACGCTTTTCGCTTGCTGAGCTTCTCATTCTGACTGGTGGCGTTGCTATCTGGATCGCATGGTTTCGCATACCGCCTGTGGAGTTGGCCGGTTGCATTCAGGATAGGCCCACGAAGGCTGTGGAGCATATTGACGAGTATCGTATTAACGGGAGGAGGACTATAGGCGTTGGTTCCGGCGCACCATATCCGCGTCGCCAGTTGCCTCTGTTCCCGGATACTCATGGAGACTGGTAAACCAACGGTTGGACCTACTTGTGATCCCGGTGTTGCGATGCGCAGCAGGGTATCAACCGCCAGCAAGGATTGAAGCGCGTAGCCGGCTCAATGGCTCCTTTGAGTTCATACGGCATGTTTATGTTGAGGCGTCGACCGCAGGACAGCTGCTGGTTGTTTCATCCAATGCAACTGTGGTCCGTGGAAGTCTAGCAATTCCGTTCGTTGCAGATGTGTCGATATTGGCGTTGCCTGTCATTCGGGCTTGATGGGTTCGTACTCGCGAGCTGCCGTCCGGCTATATTTGAGACCGCCAACGGTTTCCAAGCCTTCGTGGATGGAAGGCTGAACTAATTCTTCGCTGACGGCCCATTTGAAGGCCCGCTTAATACGTCCGATACGTTTATTGATCTCGGTCCGGCAAAGACGGTCGTCGACGAGGGGTTGCCGAACGGCCTTGAGCTTCAGCGGCCAGAACTCATCAGCGGGCAAGTCGATCGGAGATCATCCGGATCGCCAGCCTCCGACATCTCCGCCAGCAAGCGAGCGTCGCGTTGACGACTTTTTAGCGAGTTAACCTTGCCAAGATAGATGTGCTCGCCATTGATTGAACGAGCTTGACCGGTAGCCCAGTGCAGGCGGTAAGAGGGCACTGATTTTCGGGGCCCGTCGTATTTCCGAAAAGAGGCTGTGGCCGAAAGGGGGAGTACTCCCACTTTCAACAACCTTTCCGATCACACTGCCTCTGATGGGGCAGGTAAGCTAAGTCGTGCGTTTGACTCGATTTATAAACAGTACGCCCGGCGGGATTCGAACCCACAACCTTCGGCTTCGGAGGCCGACGCGCTATCCAATTGTGCCACGGGCGCGGCTGGTAAAGCTCCGTCAGTTTGACGCAAATGCGAACACACCGCTAGGGGCGAGTTTTGCCTCCGCTTGCGTTGCCAGACTTCAAAATCCACAATCGGGGACAATCGACCCTTTACGTTTCCGCTTCACTTTTTGAACCATCCGATCCGCTGTGGCCAATCCAATCTCCCAGACTTCCGATAGCACTGCGTCCGATTTGACCGATCCTCATGCGGCGCGGCGACATAAACTCGAGGAGATCATTCGCCGGGGGATTGATCCGTACGGCCAGCGATTCGACGACCGGCAACTCGTCAAGGAATGCCGTGATCGGATCAGCGAAATTCGCTTTGTTACGCCGTCGGGCGAGTCGCTCGAACTGCCGGATGTTGAGAGTCCCGACGTGGATTACCGTCAGTGGAAGACCGACCACGGCCCCGGGGAAGAAATCGGTCCCAAGGTCCGCGTCGCTGGCCGCATCATGCTTTCCCGGCCTACGGGCAAGCTGATTTTTATCAATTTGCGTGATTGGACTGGAGATATCCAGATCTTCGTCGGCAAAAAACAGGTCGGTGACGAGAACTTCGAGTTGGCAAAACTCTTCGATCTGGGTGACCTGATCGGGGTCGAAGGCCGGCTGGGGAGAACGAACACCGGCGAGCTGACCGTGTTCGCTGAGGAGCTATTTTTGCTCACCAAAATGCTCGAGGTGCCACCGGAAAAGCATGCTGGCATGACCAACGCCGACCTACGACAGCGTATGCGATACGCCGATCTCGCGTTCAATGACGGGGTGATGCAGACGTTCTTGGACCGGACCAAGATCATTAAAAGCGTGCGGTCGACCCTCGATGATCGTGGCTTTTGCGAGGTCGAAGGGCCAACCCTGCACACGATCCCCGGTGGTGCGGCCGCCCGTCCCTTTGAGACGCATCATAATGCCCTCGACATGGGTCTGACGATGCGGATTGCACTTGAACTGCACCTCAAGCGATTGATGGTCGGTGGGATGGAACGCGTCTACGAAATGGGCCGGGTTTATCGCAACGAGGGACTATCGCCACGCCACAATCCCGAGTTCACCATGATCGAAATCTACCAAGCCTACGGTGATTACGAGTCGATGATGGAGCTGACTGAGCGGATCGTGTGTGATGCGATCGACAAGATTGGCGGTGGATATGAGCGTGAATTCAACGGTCAGAAGATTGACTTCACGCCCCCGTTCCAGCGTGCCACCTACGCGGAGCTTTTTGAAAAAGCAACCGGCGTCAAGCCGTCCGATGAAGCTGCAGTGATGGAACTAGCGGCGCGTCTGAAGATTGAAACCGCAGACAAGCACCCCGATGTCGTTCGCAATGAAATCTTCGAAGAGAAGGTGGAGGACTCGTTGCACGGTCCCATTTTCGTCATTGACTATCCGGCGAGCATCTGTCCGTTGACAAAACGCAAACGCGACAATCCTGAAATTGCCGAACGCTTTGAGATGTTCATCTGTGGGATGGAGCTGGCAAACGCCTACACGGAATTAAATGATCCCGACCTTCAGGAGGAGCTATTCAAAACCCAGCTTGCCGGGCTCGATGAAGAAGACTCGATGGCCAAGATGGACCACGATTTTGTTCGCGCTTTACGCTACGCGATGCCGCCGGCGGGTGGTTTAGGGATCGGTATCGATCGGCTCGTGATGGTACTCACTAACAGCAAATCGATTCGGGACGTCATCCTGTTCCCCATCTTGCGACCCGAGTGAAACTCGAGAATGGGTGGCTCGGGGACGTTACCCCGAGCCCGCACAATGTGTGTTCCAGGCCTGCGATCAAAAAGACGGAAACGCCACATCCAATCCATGCCCCTGCAATGCAGTGAGCAGGGTGGAGTGGCGACGCTAGCGTTCGAGTTCGCCAGTGGCAGGTTGGTCGTAGATCGGCTCAAACGAAGGCGAGGTCATCTTGCTGTCGCTGAGCGTGATGATCACGAACAGGCCCACAAAAACGAATGACGAAAGGAATACCATGATGTTGAATGGCTTGTCGAATGCCAGGTGCATGAAGAACGCACCCACCAGGGCCGCTTTGACCGTCGCGATCGCCATCACGATGGCGATGTCGAAGGTACCGAGATCGAGATTAGCCTGCGCGACGGTCAGAATGGTCAGGAACACCAACGCGAAAAATACCGTCAGCAACGCCCATACGGGCAAGGGGTGAGCAAAATCGGTTCCGTCGTCGGAATGTCCGTGAGCAGCCATGAGGTCGATATTGAAAGGGGAGGATGGAATGGGTTGTTTGCGAGGCCTCGCAGCATGATGGCCGCCTACCGCCCTAACGAGCGGCAGGCAGTGTTGTCACGCTGTTCAGCGAATGAGATACAGCAGCGGGAACAGGTAGATCCAAATTAAGTCGACCAAGTGCCAATACAAACCGATATAATCGACAGGACCAAAGTATTGGCGATTGAAGTCTTTGCGGATCGCGCGGACGAGCAACCACACCAGCACGCCAATACCGCCCAGGATGTGGATCGCGTGGACGCCGGTCATGCAGTAGTAGATGCCAAAGAACACGCCGGCTTGGCGTTTCGTTTCGACGCTCCGCTCGATCCGATGGATACCCATATCGACTTTCGCGTCAGGAGCAACAACTTTACCTGAAGCTAGTGTGGCTTGCTGCTCCTTGGCAGCGAGCATCGCCTGGGCTCCCGTGTTGAGATCACTCTCCGCGAGCAGTTCCACGGCCGCATCATCACGACTGGCGTCGAAGGTCGTGGGTTCCGTGTAGGTCGCCGCAACGTCGACCGCGTTATCGTGTTCATCTGCAGCGGTCGCCCCATGCTCGATGTGACTGTGCTCAGCACCCTCATGTGCCGCTGCGATGTGCTCGCCACTGCCGTGCTCTTCACTGCCGGTGAGAATCATGCCCAGTCCGACGCCACCGAAAAAGCTCAGGCAGACAACGACCAAGGGTTTTGCGCAGGCAAACTGAAACTCGTTTTTCTTCACCTTGGCAATGATCGCCCAAATCACGACACCGATTAAAACCAGCAGGAACGGAGCGCACAGAAAGTACAAGCTGTGGGTGAGGAAATACGCTGTGTTCTCAGTGAATCCGTGCTGAGAAACCAGTTGTTCGGCTGTTGGGTGCGGATTGCTTTCGTCATAAAAGTACGTTCCCGGAGGAAGCAGTCCCATACCCCATTTGTGCGAATACTCGATCGTCTTGACACCGAGGAAGACCATCGCACACGACAGTGTGCTGGCGATCATGACAACTAATTTCTTGTGCTCTTCGGTCTGGGCACAACGAACCGCCCAGGCCATCGTCAGGGAACTGAATAGCAGCACACCCGTGTTGATCGCACCGAGCTTTGTATCGAGAAACTGGCTCGAGCCTTCAAAGATCTCGGGGCGGAGCATGCGAAACATCGCGTACGCACAGAACATCCCACTGAAGAAGAGGATTTCGGTTGTCAGGAACAACCAAATGCCTAGCTTGCCGCTATCGAACTGCTGTTCAGGAGTATCGAAATGGTGGGCCAGCCAAGCGGGATGATCATGGTCGTGCCCATGGTCGTCGTGTGCTTCGGATTCAGGAGATAGTGTGTCAGTGGTTGCCATGTGCCGAAAACCGTTCGCTAGGTAACCGCCCAGCTTGGGCGACCGCGGTTAGTGTGTCGAGGAAAAAGGTGGCGGTCAGAAAGGTGACCGCCAGGAATCTGTACAAACTTCTTAGTGGTGAGCGGGTTGTTCGCTCGGCTTTGGATCGGGAACCAAACGACGTGGTGGTTCCGTGATAACGTAACGCTCACCCTCGGCGTCCCAAGCGACATCATGGAAATCGTAGGGGTCGCCAACGACAGGTGGACGCTCGAAGTTGTAGTAAGGCGGAGGACTGGTGCAGCTCCACTCCAACGTGGTGCCGCCCCATGGATTAGCAGGAGCTCGCTTGCCCTTGGCCAGCGATATCATCAAGACGACGAAGGCGTAAAGCAGGCCACATCCGAGCACCAATGCACCATAGGTGCTCAGTTGGTGCAGGAACGCGAATTCGGGATCGTAGGTGGCGTACCGGCGAGGCATGCCTCGGCTGCCCAGGAGAAACTGTGGCAGGAACGTGCCGTTGAAACCGAGGAACACGATGATCGAAGCGATCCGAGCTTGTCCGTCGTTGTACATTTTGCCAACCATCTTCGGCCACCAGTGGAACACACCCCCAAGGAATGCGATCAGGGTGCCGCCGACCATCACATAGTGAAAGTGGGCCACGACGAAGTACGTATCGTGCAGGTGCAGGTCGGTCGCCAACGTGCCTAAAAACAATCCCGTTAGGCCGCCAATGGTGAACAGGAACACAAACGAAATGGCATAACACATCGGTGTCGTCAGGCTGATGGATCCCTTGTACATCGTCGCAATCCAGTTGAACACCTTGATCGCCGACGGAATCGAAACCGTGAATGTCAACGCGGAGAAGACGATTGTCGTCAGCGAGCTCATGCCCGATGTGAACAGGTGGTGACCCCACACGAGGAAGCCCAGCAAAGCGATTGCAATGGACGAGTATGCGATGAAGCGATACCCGAAAATATGCTTGTGGCTATGCACGCTGATCAATTCACTGACGATGCCGAATGCCGGCAAAATCATGATGTACACAGCGGGGTGACTGTAGAACCAGAAGAAGTGCTGGTAGGTGACGGGGTCACCGTTGTACTCGGGATCAAAAATCCCCACGTGCATCGTCCGTTCGGCGATTAGCAACAGCAGTGTGATGCCGAGAACCGGCGTGGCCAAAACCTGAATGATACTGGTGGCGTAGGTCGCCCACAGAAACAACGGCATCTTGAACCAGGTCATCCCCGGTGGCCGCATCGTGTTAATCGTCACGATGAAGTTCAGACCCGTAAAGATAGAACTGAACCCGAGGATGAATGCTCCCAGGGTCGCCAAGATCACGGACGTGTCCGTCGTCGTGCTATACGGTGTGTAGAATGTCCAGCCCGTATCCAAGCCACTGCTCAGTAGAGCGGAGACGAAGAAAATCGCGCCGACGCACCACAGGTAGAAACTGCTGAGGTTCAATCGCGGAAAAGCGACGTCCTTCGCACCAAGCATCACCGGGACGAGGAAGTTCCCCAGCGCCGCCGGGATACTCGGAATGATGAACAGGAACACCATGATCGCCCCATGCAGGGTGAACACTTGGTTGTAAATGTTGTTGCCCTCTGGGCCGGTAAACAGCATCCCGTCCGGGCGGAGGAGGTGCAGCCGAATGCCGAGCGCCAGCAAACCGCCGACGAAAAAGGAGGCCACGACACCTGCCAGATACATCAAGCCAATCCGCTTGTGATCGAGCGTGAAGATCCAGCTCAAAATACCGGAGGAATTCGTCAGGTAGTTTTCGCGATCGGTGGGGTAACCGGGGTCTCGAATGGTCACGGCGGTGGACATGGCAGGGTTGTCCTTCATAAGGGCGATCGAACTTGATTGTGGGGGCGACAGACGGGGAATCTGTCACTGCTGTGTTGTTTGTGTACCTGTCTCGTGACCGCGGCGTTAGCCGCTGCTAGAGACCATCGATTTTGTGAGTCGAGCTGCCGAAGCCGCTGAGCTGGCGACGTTGCCCGGTGCCTCTCGGCACTCGGCTCACATCGTGTCGCCAAAGTCAAGTGATTCGACAGCCCACTAGCGGCGTCGGATCCGAATTTCAGGTTAGTTGTGGTGTTTCACTTCGCCCGTTCACGAAGCAGGTGTGGTTTCTACCTCGGTGTCCGCATTCTCAGTGTCGCCGTCGGCAGGACTCTTCGCCGACTCACCATTCGCGCTGAGTGTTTTCAGGAACTCGATAATCGACGCAATATCATCGTCGCTGAGCTGTCCTTTGAACGTTGGCATCACGGGTGAGTAGCCGGCGACCACTTGGGCTTTCGGATCGAGAATCGACTCACGAATGTAATTGTCATCGGCCATTAGCTCTTCGCCGGACGCCATTGCGTGACTGAACCCATAAACGTCCTTGAATGAGGGACCGGTGTAACCATCTTTAGTTCCGTCGAGTGAGTGGCAGCCCACACATCCACGACGATTGAAGAGTGTTTGTCCCCATTCGACCATGGAGATGTCACCACGAGAGCTGTTCGCTTTGATCCAAGCGTCGAGTTCTTCTTGGGTTTCATGGACGACGACGGCTGTCTGCATTTCGGAGTGGTCTTTGCCGCAATATTCGGCACAGTAGAGGTCATAGAAACGATAGCCCTCTGGCGTGAACTGGTACTTGTCGTAATCCCAGACTCCGCCACCTTCGCTCTGCTTTTTGGCCTTGGCGAGCTCTTCGTCGGAAACCTTTTCGCTGGCGACAATTGGCTTGAACCAGAGATAATTGTACCGGCCAGGCACGATGTCTTTCTTAACCCGGAATGCGGGAATGAACAACGCGTGGATCACGTCGGTGCTGCGCATTGACAGTTTGGTGGGCTCATCTTTGACAACGTGCAATTCGTTGTGGAACGTCCCCCCACCATAATCCATGGTGAAATTCCATTTCTGTGCCTGGACTCCGATGTCGTACGACCCTTCCGGCGGCGTCCGCATGTCGAGGTATGAAATCGAACCCTGGATAAACATCCACACGAGTACGAACGATGGACCGATCGACCAAGCGAGTTCCAGCGGTGTGTTGTGAGTGACTTGGCTCTCTGCCTTTTCACCCTTCTTCTTGGTGTATTTGAACATCGAGTACGCCGTGAACGCCATCATTGGAATGAAGAAGGCGAGCGAGATGTACAGAATCAGGTCGTATACCCAGTCGACTCCGATTGCGAATGACGAAGCCTGCTCTGGAAACCAAAAGCTCTTGTGGGCGTCCGCAAGCAACGGCATCGCAATCGTCATGTTGGTAAGTGCCGGGATCATAGTCATCCAACCAAATTGGTTGTCAAAGGTATCGGTGAAGGTAATGTGTCAGTATCGGAGGCCGGAAAGCCCATCGTCGTCTTAGCCACCAAACCACTGGGTGGGTTTTAGCGGTGTCGTGCCGTCGGCTGCAGGTGTGTGTCCAGCGGCGGGTTGCTGCCGCGCTGCGGCATTCCCCTTGCGACCAAGCCAGTACGGCACCAAGGCCAGCATGAGCAGCAGCAAAGTCGCCGCGCCCCCCAAACGCATGATTTTCCACGCTTGAGGGACATAGCTATTCGCATCCGGGTCGTACGAGTAACACAGCAACACGAATTGGTCGATGAAGCTACCAATTTTACCTTGGCCTGCTTCGACCAACGCCAGTTCCATTTGGTCTGGAGGAAATGCGACACCGAGCGAATACCGCGTGATCACACCATCGGGTGTCAGGAACGCCAGAAAAGCAGGGTGCGCGTATTCTTTCGTCGCTTCGTTATAATTATACGAAAATCCAACTTCTGTCGCTAATTGATCGATCACTTTTTGCGTTGTGCGACAAAATGCCCAGCCTGTTTCAGCCTGAGGGTGGGACGGGAGCTGCTCGACATACCGAGCTTTGGTCTCGATCAATCGTTCGTCAGTTTCAGTCGGATCGATGCTGATACTGATGCAACGAAAGTCCTTGCCAATCTTCAATCCGCCCTTTTCGAGCGACTGGGCAAGTTGATTGAGTTGGATGTTACACAGCATTGGGCAATTGCTGTAGTTGAGCGTCAGGATGAGGGGTCGCTCACCATCGAGATAGTCGCCCAGAGTAACGCTCTGGCCGTCGGAGTCTACCAACGCCAGGTCCTTGCTGACGGAGTCGCCCAGATTCTGTTTGACTTCGACGCCGCGTGCCTCACGCGGTACCGAGTCGTTGAGAACGATCTCGGCATCACCATCTTGCATAATCCCCGGGGCGGGCTGTGCAGATGCCTGGTCGCCGCTGAGCACCATCGCCACCACAACCGCCAGCACTCCGAGTCGCAGGTAATGTCCAGCTACCGACGCGCTACCGTCACAGCGAGTTGCACCACCTCTGACGGACAAAGCCGTCGGTCGACAATCGAACGTGCCGGCTGCAGCGGCACCCATCGCCGCGGGGCGAACGCCTGCGGGAAGTGGTAGTCGAATGGGGGTGAATGAAGACATCGGTGCAGATGATGGGGTGAGGTGAAGGCGAATTTCAGGCTCTCGAGCCTGGCGGAGGAGTGCTAAGTCGTTAGCGCTCGTCGCGTATGACTAAGTGGATTCATTATGCGCGTTTTTGGCTTCGGCGACCATTTTTTTCATCATTTCATCGACCGGGATCGTGATGTTCCCAGTCTCTGGATTGACGCCGTACTGGGTGAGTGCCTGTGATTGCTGCTCCAGAGCGTGGTTCGAGCGGGTGTAGGCGGAATTACGGATCTTTTCGGAGTCGACCATGTCGGCCATCGCGAAATAGATCACTTGCACCGCCAAAACGGTAACCGCAGTCACCACGATCGAGATCACACTGACCGTCGCGAGTCGTTTGCCGTTGATGTCGTCGTAGGCAGCCATAGCAGATTATGAATGAAGGGTGAGGACTGAAAGAGTAGAAAGCGAGGGGACGTGAGCGGCGAATCAGATATTCTCGAAAGCCAGCGATTCCCGTAGGCGGGGGTCGCGAACCGGAATCAGGCGGGTCCGAGTACCCACAATCACAACCATGCCGAGCATCAGGCAGACCATGCCGACGACAGTCAACAAACTCGCCACAACGCCCATGGCACCGCCTGCACCAGCGCTTGCTTCAGGCATGATTGCCCAATACAGATCGACAAAGTGCATCACAAGAATGTACGCGGACCAAAACGCGACGGCCCAGGGGCGACGTCGAACGTGCCGACTCATGATCCCTAAGAAGGGAATGCCGAAATGCAGTACCATCAGCGCGATCGAAATCGGCCCGAAGCTTTCCGAAAAACCGGGGTAGCGAGTGAAGAACCAATCCGTTTCTTCGGGGATGTTCGCGTACCAGATCAGCATGTATTGGCTAAACGCGATGTACGCCCAGAAACAAATGAAACCATGAATTAGTTTTCCGAGGTCATGGTAGTGCTCAACGGTGACTTCATCCCGCATGGCACCCTGTTTCTGCAGGATGAAGCTCAGCAGCGCAATCGCACAATGCGCTGATAAAATGCTCCCTGCGAAAATATAAACTCCAAACATGGTCGAGAACCACATCGGTGCCAAGCTCATCACCCAGTCGGCCGCAGCCAGCGACGTCACGAGTCCGAACAGGATAATTGCTGGGCCACTGCGGGCCTGCATCGACTCAGTCAGTGTGATTTCGCCTGTCTCATCCTGACGCTGGCTCTTGGAGTAAAAATACCAGCCGATGCAACAGTAAACGCCCAGATACAGACAGGCGCGAATTGTGAACCACTGTGGATTGAGCCAGCGGACCTTTTCGCTCCAGGCGACTTCTGGAATATGATGATCCGCTTGATAAGTCGCTGCATCCGTCCAGGAGTACAGTGAGCCGTTCCAAACCGCCCATCCAATGGGGATAAACAACACGGCCAGCGGCACGACCATGATCATGAGCAATTCGGCTACGCGGCGGACCACCACGCTCCAGCCTACCCGAGCTAGGTGCTGGATCAGCACGAAAAACATCGCGCCAATTGCGATGGTCAGAGCGTACATGTAGGCCGTCAAATAAGTCGACATTCCGAACCGACCGCCCACGGCACTGGTGCCCAGGAACGAACCACCGACCAGGGCGATCAATCCGACAACGCACAACGGGAGTGACAAGCCCGACAGCATCGCTGGCATTGAAAATGCCGGGTCATCAGCGGGCTTGGGAGCGACTGCGTGGTGATGAGACATGGGAATCGAGTGAGGTAATAAGCACCGTCCTCATTGCCGTTGGCAAACGGGGATCAAGGACGACGTCGGGGTTGGGAATCGGTATGTCAGTAAAAGTAAATGGTGGGCGTGCCCTGCTCTCAAGCTCTCGGCCTGTGGGCAGAGTTCTCAGTCGGGCGATGGAGACTATGTTTGAGGGGCGTCCGCTTTCGCCTTGGCTTCAGCTTCAGCGGCAGCTTTCTCAATCGCTGCTTTCACTTCGGCTTGCTGCTTCTCGATCGCGGCGCGTCGCGACTGCGGTACATCTTCGAGCGTAGCGTCTTGGCTGGCCTGGAGGGCACGCACGTAGGCGACGATCGCCCAGCGATCCTCGGCGCCAATCTGGGCCCGGTATCCAGGCATTTTGCGAATGCCGTTGCTGATGGTGCTGAACAGTTTGCCGTCGGGGTAGGCGTCCTGAAACAGGGTTTGGTCGTGTAGGTTTGACGGCGGCGTCCAGGTCGTCGCCAAAATCAGTTGGGCACGCTGATTGACGAGGCCGTTACCGTTGCCGTCCATGCCATGGCAAACCGAGCAGTACACACCAAACGCCGTTTGGCCTCGACGCAGCATCGCGTCGGTCAACTCGACCGGGTTTTCAGTGAGCCATGGCGTCGTATCCACCGACGGTCCCGACGCCGGGGCGAGCGAATGTGGCTGCTCGTCGCCGGATGGTTCGCCAGCGGGCTGGTCAGCGGTGTCTTTCTCCGCAGTGTCTTTCTCCGCAGTGACATTGTCCGCAGGAGCTGCATCGGTAGCGGGCTGACTATCCGCATCGGAAGCGTCTGCCGTGGGTGGCTCCGAGCTATTGTCTTCGCTTTGCGGTTCTTCTGGATCGTCTGCCTCGGCGACGTCATCGCCTTCGTCGACAGCCGCATCGGACTGCATCATCGCAACGAGCTGGCGGGCGCGAGGGGCGTCGATCTGCGAAAGTTTCTCCAGGTCGATTCCGGTTTGGAAATCGAGGTTCCAATCCATCTCCCCCCGATTGACCGTGCCAGGCACATCGGGACGCATCGCTCGTCCGTCAGCAAACAGCGTCGAGGTTTGCTGCATGTCTTTCGCAGGCGAGAAATCCATGTCGGGAAAAATATGGAATCGTGGTGCCGTGCTCTTCGTCACCCGCATGCGGGCAACCAGCAACGCGGGGATCAGTGAAAATGCGATCAGCACTGCGATACCGACCAACAGGAATTTAGGAATCGCTTTGGGGGAATCGTCCTCGCGGACCGTCTCGATGTACTCGCCACCGAGTTCCGACAGGAATGATTTGGCACCGGCCTCTTCAAAGCGGGAGTCCTTGGCGTCCAAAAACAGAAAGAACGTGTCGTCGGTAACACGGTCAAATCGGGGGCTCGTGAACATCGGATTGCTAAATTTCGGCAAGCCGTTGAGGGCCCACATGCCCAAGAACGTTGCGAACGAAGCAAACAGAATCGTTAACTCGAACGCTACTGGAATGGACGCGGGCAGCGAGATAAAGGGTTTGCCCGAGATGATGTATTGGTAATTGACACCGTTCATCCAGGCTTGCATCGCCAATGCCGTGCACGTCCCCACGCCGCCAGCCGCCAGCGAAATCCAGGGCAACACGGTTGGTTTAATACCGAGTGCTTTGTCGATGCCGTGGACAGCAAACGGGGCGAACGCGTCGGCCTTCGTGTAACCCGCGTCGCGAACTCGCTCGCAAGCCGCCAGCAGCGCACTGACGTCAGTGAACTCCGCGACCACGCCACGCACGACGTTATCGTCATCGACCGCTTTTGGTGAAGTTTTAGGTTTTGACATGGGATGAGCCGTCGGAAGCAAACCGAATGAAATGGGAAGTTATGAAAAAATAGTACGGGCGACGTCGTTGATCGCAGGGTCGGACCCCTGGTCAGATCAAGCCTAGATCTCGGTTGCTGTTTCGCCCTGATGAGCAAGGTGCATTTCCTTCGCCAACGTTGATTTGGTCTCTGCCATGTTGACGATCGGCATCAATCGGCAGAACAGGAGGAACAACGTGGAAAACAATCCGAACGAACCGATCAACATGGCCCAGTCGACCCACGTCGGCGAAAAGTATGCCCACGCACTCGGCAGGTAGTCACGTGACAAACTGGTGCAGGTGATCACGAATCGTTCAAACCACATGCCGATGTTCACGAAAATCGACACGATGAACATGATCCACGGGGTCGTGCGAGCTTTCTTCCACCAGAAAATATTCGGCGAAATGACGTTGCAGGAAATCATGATCCAATAAGCCCACCAGTAGGGACCCAACGCGCGGTTTTTAAACGTGAAGGCTTCCTCGCCAACTTGGCTATACCAAGCGATGAAGAACTCGGTTCCGTAGGCAAGGCCGACCATCAATCCGGTAGTCAAGATGATTTTGCACATGTTCTCCAGGTGTCGGATCGTGATCAGTTTTTCGACCGCAAAGATTTTCCTCATCGGGACCATCAGCGTGATCACCATCGCGAAACCAGAGAAGATTGCCCCCGCAACGAAGTACGGCGGGAAAATTGTCGTGTGCCAGCCGGGCACTTGCGACACAGCAAAGTCAAAGGACACGATCGTGTGCACCGAAAGAACCAGTGGAGCGGCAAACGCCGCCAACAAGGCATAGGCTTTTTCGTAGCGCATCCAGTGCCGCGACGACCCACTCCAACCCAGCGACAAGACGCCGTAGACGGCACGCCGAAACGGGTTCTTGCTGCGATCGCGGAACGTTGCCAAATCGGGCACCATGCCCATGTACCAGAACAGAAGCGACACCGATGCATAGGTACTGACGGCGAACACGTCCCACAGCAGCGGGCTGCGGAATTGTGGCCACATCCATAAATTCAAGCTCGGGTAGGGTGCCAGCCAGAAGGCCAGCCATGCCCGGCCGACGTGAATGCCGGGGAACGTACCGGCGCAAATCACGGCGAAAATCGTCATCGCCTCAGCGGTGCGGTTGATACTTGTTCGCCATTCCTGGCGGAACAAAAAGAGAATCGCGCTGATCAGCGTCCCGGCGTGACCGATACCGACCCAGAACACAAAGTTGACAATCGGCCAGCCCCAAAACACAGGACTGCGATTTCCCCACACACCCACACCCATATAGAACAGATACAGGATGCACAATCCCAGCATGGTGGCCAAGTTCGCCGCCACGATGAAGCTGAAGATCCACATCTTCGATGGCGGGTTCTCGGAGATTCGGCAAACCGCTTCGGTGATCGAATGGAACGTCGAATTGCCGAGCACGAGCGGAGCACGCTGGCCGGGGCGTTCGACGGTATTGTCCAAACCGTTTGAGACTGCGAGCGACATGAGAAGAAATGGAAGTTGAAAGTGCGAAGTTTAAAAAATCAATGCGGCGAATATGTCATGGTGGAACAAAGGGATGCCCCCAAGGTTCCAGGAACTCTAAACGATCGGCAGGGTGTACCGAGCGCGATTGCGACGCGCCTGATGCTCGCCATTGTCATGAGCGTGCTCGCCGGAGTCGTGACCGTGCTCGCCACCTTCACCGTGGCCATGTTCCTCGTGGCCGTGATGCGGTGCTTTGAGATTGGTCAGGTCATCGAGCTGCGCCCGCGTCATCAATGCGACGGGGGTGTTGCGAATGCGTGATAAGTAACTGGTGCGCGGTTTGACATTGAGCTGGCCGAGCATGCCGTAGTTGCGAACATCGGCTTTCGCCTTGGATACTCGCGACTCAGGGTCGGCAACGTTGCCAAACTCAATGGCGCCCGTTGGGCAAGCCGCTTGGCAAGCAGTCACAATGGCCCCGTCGGCAACCGTGGTGCGGCCTTCCTTGCGGGCGTCGATCTTGGCACCCTCGACACGCTGCACGCAGTAGGTGCACTTCTCCATGACGCCGCGACCGCGAACAGTCACATCGGGGTTCAGGACGAGGGCCTGCAGTTTGCGGCTGGCCTCTTCGATACTGCCTGGATAAGCGTCGATCCCGTAACCCACTCCGATATCTTCGTTGAAATTGAAGTAGTTAAACCGGCGGACCTTGAACGGGCAGTTGTTAGCACAATAACGCGTGCCGATACAGCGGTTATAGGCCATCGCGTTGATACCTTCATCAGTATGCACTGTGGCCGCGACGGGACAGACCTGTTCGCACGGTGCCGTTTCACAGTGCATGCAGGCGACCGGTTCCTGCACAATATCGGCGTGATCTTCGTCACCTTGGAAGTAGCGATCGATCCGCAGCCAGTGCATCTCGCGGCTCATGCCAACCTGCTCTTTTCCAACGATCGGCACATTGTTTTCACTCTGGCAGGCGATCACGCAGTCGTTGCAGCCGAGACATTTACTCAAGTCAACGGACATGCCCCACTGCGGAACGAGCTTCTCAGTCTTTTCGATTTGATTGATCGGCTCTTGCCACAGCGAGCCATCAAATCCCACCTTAGGAACATGAGGACCTTTGGCCTCGGTGAACTCAGGCAGCTTCTCAAGCAATGCTGTTGTGCCTTCGCGAATCAGCATGAAGCTACGATCTTCCGTCTCGTCTCGGCCCAGTTCATCAATGGCCCAGTGATCCTGCGTACAACAAAGTTCGTATTCGGTCAGACGCGGACGTGCCTGCAGCGATGTCGCTAGCAGCATCGAGCTCGTCGTGCGGATTGGCGAGACATCGACTCCCACAGTCGGCACATCCTCGTCGGCCATCCCGCCGACCATGCCCACGCGATTGCGACCGTAGCCGATGGCCACGCTGACGACGCCCGGCGCGCATCCAGGGACTTCAAATACGGGCAGCTCGACCTCGCCGTCGGCAGTACGCAGGGCCACCATCAAGCCGTGCTTGGTACCCAACGCCCGAGCCGAACGAGGACTCATGATCGCGGCGTTGTCCCAAGTCAGCTTTGTGATGGATTGCGGCATTTCCTGCAGCCAGCCATTGTTGGCAAATCGACCATCGTACAGCCCATCAGCGGGCGTGAAGATGACTTCAAATCGATTGTGGAATGACTCTTCGTCGTAGTCCCATTCCAACACAGGTGACGCGGCGGGCAATTCCACTGTTGTCTCTTGCTGCTGCACCGCATCCACTGCGACGACCATGTCGTCGGCATAGCCGTCGTGCAGGAGCTTTCGCCATTGACGATCACTGATAGCCGATCCAGTAATGCTATCGGCAGTGCGGCGAACGAGCTTCTTGATGTCGTATTCTGCTTCACCCAACATCACCGCCAGCACTTCGGCTGGGGTTTGGCCCCCGAGCAGTGGTAGGATCTGCGGTTGGCAGACACCATAGTGTCCTTCGCGTCCTACGCAGTCGCCCCAGCTTTCAAACGGATGCGCCATCGGCAGCGACCATTCACACTTCGCCGCAGTCTCATCGTCGTACATGCCGAGATAGATCGAATGCTCGACCCGACTGAGGGCTTCCGCGAAATCAATGTCAGCGGGTGAGTTGTAAACCGCATTGGTGTCGACGATGAAAATCGAATCGACGTTTCCAGAGAGCATCTTCTCGGTAAGCTGACTCAGGTTGACCTGGTTCTTCAGGGCCGAGCTAGAGACAGGCGTGAATTTTTGGATCGCGCCCAAGGAACCGAGTTTGGAATTCAAATCGATTCCTGCGGCGATCATGTCCACGCCGAGAGCGTCACCGACAACCACGACACCCTTGTCGCCAGCAGCGGCCAGGTCCGACGCGGCGGAATCGAGGAATCGTTCGAGTCGATCTTGAGGATCGACTTCGTTATACGCTTGATCGTCTTCAGTCACCGTCTCCAACTTCATGCCGGCTTTGGCAAGCGATCCCGACTTTGCCTGCTCAATGCGGCGGCCGAGTTCAGCAATCAGGGCGGGCATCTGCGTCGGCCGAAGGGCGATGCGAGCGTCCGCGGCGACGCCCGTAGTCGTGAAGCTACCCTCAGCGACATACAGTCGGCTCATTTTGCCGACAACTGGATCGGCTTCACCCGTCAACGGATCACGGGATTTCGAAAAGGTTCTAGCATTGTCGCCTGCGCCAGCCTGGGTGCCGAGCAGGTCGGACTGAATCGATACAATTACCTTGGCATCGGTAAAGTCAAAGTCTTGGCGAGCTTCGGTGCCGAACACCTTTTGGGTGGCCTCTGCCATCACGCCGCCGGTAACGGAGTCGTGGAAACAAATCGTAGCGGCCGGCAATTTTTCCTGGAGCTTGGCGAGCATCCGCAGCGTGGTGGGCGAGGTCGTCGGCGACATCAATACGGCCAGACGCTCTCCCGTGCCGCTGGAGCGGGTCAGTGCAGACCCATACTTGATGAATGAGTCCCAATCCGAAGGCACACGTTTTTTGCCTTCGCGACGGATCGGAACACCCGTTTCACCACGAGCGCGATCGGGGTCGTACAGCTCCAACATGGCGGCCTGCGCGTAAGTCCCGGTCACGCCGCCTGCGGGGTGCTCTTTATTTGGTTCGACCTTGGTGGGACGACCATCGACGCACCGAACCAATAGGTGCCGGACTTCGCCGGCAATTTCAACGTTCGTCGCCGAAAAATAGGTTTCGCCGGGGATGCGGCCCTCAGGGCGAACGACGAACGGAGCGATCAGCTCCTCGGGATAGCGACACCCAGCTACGCCGGCCATCGCAAGCGAGGCACTCATCAGCTGCATCCAGCGTCTCCGCGAGACGCCCTCAGGAAACTCCGAGGCCGCTACAGGGAACTCTCGATGCAGAAAATCATTCGTAAACGACTCATCGCCGTTAAGTTCAGCCAGACTGCGCCAATAGCGAGGCGCCTTCGCCACTGCGGTAGCGTCAGGAGCGTCGGTGCTGGATGGAGCATCGGTGTGCGAGGTGGTGGTCATATTCTGAAGAATGGCTGGCGGTTAGCTGAAAACGATGTGCTGACGAAGAATCGAAAAAACGGGAACGCTTACTCAGCGGTGGCAGACCGCACAGTGGGTCTGAGGGTTGATATTGAGTTTCTCACGCTGCTCCTTCGCGAACGCCGCTTGATCCCAGTCTTCCGGCGGAACCCAATCGAGTTTGGTCACTAATTCAATCGGGCGAAGATGCTCGTCGGGGTTGCGGTGACACTCAATGCACCATGCCATCGACAGTTGTTCCGCTTGGAAAACCGTCTCCATTTGGTCAATGCGACCGTGGCAGGACTTGCAGCTCACTCCAGAATTCACATGCACCGCATGATTGAAATACACAAACTCAGGCAAGTTATGGACGCGTTTCCACGCCATGCTGCGACCCGAACGCCAGCTCTCATGGATCGGCTGCAGTCGCTCGCTCTCGGTATGCACCGCGGAGGTTGCAGGTTGGCCATTGCTACCCGCAGGAGCATGGCAGTTGACGCAGGTCGCTGTGGGTGGAACCGCTGCGTGAGCGGCGTCAAAGACGGTGTTGTGGCAGTAGCGGCAGTCCATCTTCAACTGGCCTGCGTGCAACGCGTGACTGAACGGGACCGGCTGCGTAGGCATGTAGCCCACGTTGAGGGTCTGCGGATCCGTGACCAAGCCACCCATTGCCGTCGCGTACACCAGGCCGCCAAGGATCGCTAATCCGAGTACGCCCAGGAACGGATTGACCCATCGTGGGAACAGAAATCGCTTCATGATCGACCTAATGAACTCGGTGGCAAAACAGCGTCGCGTCGGGTACTTATAACCGCCTGCCAAGTCCCTCGGGGGTGGCTGCGGGCAGGGATTATCAGCCGCAGACCGCACCGATGACAAGGCCAGCACCGCGTCCGCGACATTGTGTCGCACAGAAGATAGCACAATCTCGGCGGGCAAAATTGCGGTGGCAGTGGAAAAAGATGGCGTAAAACTATGCGCGACTATCAAATCGCACAAGCAGGGTATGGGAAAGCTTTTGGAGCTTGAATTCCAAGCCCGATTTCAGCTCTTGAGTTGGTCATTCATCTCTTCGGTGGCCGCTCGCACAGCATCTTGCCACTTCGCGTCCCCGTATTTCTCTGCAAACTCGCTGCGAGCGTGGGCGAAGATGATCCCGCGTGAGCTGTTAATCACAGCCCCACGTCCTGAATCGTCCAACGCCACCCGGACATCATCGGCGGCCCCGCCTTGGGCACCAAAGCCGGGCACCAGCAAAATGCTGTGGGGCATCGCGGCGCGTAATTCGGCGAGTTGCTCAGGGTATGTCGCCCCGACCACCGCTCCGATCGGTCCGTATCCGTCGGCATCGAGCCGATCCACGTTGAGTGACGTGACCAGCTCCGCCACCGCTTGGTAGACCATCTGCTCGCCGCACCGCAGGTCTTGCAGGTAACCGCCGCCAGGGTTGGAGGTTTTGACCAACACAAAGATGCCCGCTGCCCGCTGGTCACATACGTCCACAAAGGGCTCGATGCTGTCGCGACCGAGATATGGACTGACCGTCAGTGCGTCGCTGCCCCATGGGCTCGCCCCTGCCGGATCGCCGCCCGCTGCAGCAATTGCGACCGCACTGCCCAGATACGCGTCTGCGTACGCAGTCGCCGTGCTGCCGATATCGTTGCGTTTGCCATCGGTGATGACAATCAAACCGGCCTGGGTGGCGTGGTGAATCACCTCACCCAGAGACACCATCCCGGCCGGGCCGAGTTGTTCGAAAAACGCTGCCTGAGGCTTCACACAGGGCACAATGTCTTTGACAACATCAATGATCTCACAGCAAAACTGGGTGTAGGCTTTCGCCCAGGCATGCGGCGAATTGTCGCGGATGTGCTCGCGAAGTGGCGCGGGCAACTGTGACTTTCGAGGATCCAGCCCCACGCATGTTACCGAACCTGTGCGGGAAATGGCTTGGTTAATCCGGGTAGCAAATGTCATGATGTATAGGATTGTGGTTAAGTGTGAGCTTTGGTCGCTCGCAAAACGACGGCGGGGACGAGCGGTTTTCGAATGTTGTTGTTCGCTTTGATCGGGCTTGCACGCTGCGAATCTATACCGATTCGCTGGCATTCAAGAAATAGTCCCCAAGGAGGCGGCTTAGTCGAATGAGTCAGCTGCCTGACGGGCTCTCGATCTTACCCCAGAATTGTCGCGACCGGCATCTGTTGGAACGAAGGTTGGCGCGGTGGGGGCCACTGGATTTGATATGATGGAGTTGCCGATCGTTGCGAGCGGTGATTTGCAAAACTCTTTTTTGTCGCGAGAAACTATTGCTCTGGCACGTCACGTCGTACGCTTTGCTGATGTTAGCCGGATTTCTCGCGGGCATCGTCAACACGGTTGCGGGCGGGGGCTCGTTCCTGACACTCCCCACGCTGATGCTGTTCGGCTTGGATCCCAAAATTGCGAATGCGACCAATCGCATCGCGATATTGTGTTCGACTGCAGCCGCAGTCGCCACGTTCCGCAAACACGGGCATCTTGATCGGACGCTCACGATCCGCTTGGGTGCCCCGACCCTGCTCGGTGTTCCGGTGGGGGCTCTGCTTGCCGTGTATCTCTCGGCAGACGCATTTGAGAGCATGTTTGGCGTCCTCTTCATTGCGATGGCCATTCTCTTGATGGCCAATCCCAAGCGTTTTCTCCAGTCCGGTGAGCATCGGACATATCCTGCCGCCTTTCAGATCCCAGTCTTCTTTGCCATTGGCGTCTACGTCGGATTCATTCAAGCCGGCATGGGGATCCTGCTGTTGTTGGGGATGAGCTATTTCACGGACTCGACCCTCGCTGGTTCTAACGCAGTCAAAAACAGCATTGGGTTTGTCGTCACCTTGGCAGCGGCAATCACGTTTATCGCCTATGGCATGGTGGATTGGGTGCCAGGCTTGACGATGGCAGTTGGCAATGTGTTCGGCGGCGTGGTAGGTGCCAAGCTCGCGATCAAGCGCGGCAGCCGTTTTGTGTTTGTGTTTCTGGTGGTCGTGATGTTGGCCACTGGCATTAAACTTGTTGTAGCTTCAACGTGATTCGACACACCGCTGACGGGGCCTTGCCTGTCGACTTCCCAAATCAAGTGGCGGTCGAGAATGCCAATTCGCTGCTGTTGGTCTCCCCCCGGCTTAAAACGGAATAGGTCTCCGTGCGCCGAGCCGTCGCCCAGCCGCCATTTTCTGAGTCCTGCGGCGGCAAGCACGCATCAATCAGATGGATTTTCAGAGGTTTTAATCACGGGCCGAAAATTGAGACGTAGAGTTGGAAATTCTGGTCACACACTCTTTCCTGGAAAAGCGAAGATGTCACGCGTTACCTCCCTCTGCGTCAGCCTGTTCCTTACCATCGCCACTTCATCTGCTGAGGCTGGCGACCACCACCATCGCGCTGGTGCGGTGCGCGGCCAGTCAGTGACGATCGGCGGGGGGTATGTGAGTGGATATCGCGGATACTCTGGCCTTAGTGATTTCAATGGGATACCCTATTACGGGTATGGGTATGCCTACGATCCATACCGTCACGGAAGCTTCCACGCCCCGGACTTGCTCAATGAGCCCTATTTCCGAGCGCAACACAAGTTCGATAGTCAGTTCCCTGGTCGCTATTCACGACGTCCGCGATTGCAACTGAGAGGCGCTGTGCCTGGCCATTGATACGCAGGAATCACCACGATGTTTGCCAGCGAAGTACTCAGCGGCGTCCGCGTTGCCGACGTGGTCGACATCGCAATTGTTTCGTTGGCGCTCTACCTCCTATTGAACTGGCTGCGGAGTCGCGCGTCGCGTTCCCTGGGGATCGCGGTGGTGTTGATGTCGGGGATTTTCCTGCTGGCCCGATGGCTCGATCTGTACATGACGACGGCCGCGTTCCAGTATGGATTTATGGGAATCTTGCTTGCGTTTGTATTGGTTTTTCAACAGGACATTCGGCACGGTGTCGAACGGTTAGGCGCTTACCGATGGTTTTCCGGATCCTCCGCGAATACACCATCTGACAATGTCAGTGACGCGATTGTCGAAGCGGTTGCCGCGATGGCGAAACAACGCATCGGTGCATTGATTGTGTTCCCCGGCCGCGAACCACTCGACCGTCATGTGCGAGGTGGAATCAATGTGAATGCGGATATCAGCTATCCAATCCTGCTGAGCATTTTTCACTCCGAATCACCGGGACACGATGGTGCCATCGTGATTACTGATTCTCGGATTGAACGACTCGGTGTTCATCTGCCATTGACTTCCGAGCTACAGAAGATTGGAGGTGGTGGAACGCGACACGCTGCCGCACTGGGGCTCGCCGAACGCTGCGATGCCATGGTGGTGGCCGTTTCCGAGGAAGTCGGGACCATCACGATCGCTCGTGACGGTGAACTCGATGTCGTGGATTCGTCCGTGCTAACTGAGCGATTGCGCAGCTACTTCGTTAGCCAACTGCCGTCTCCGGGGACGTCTTCGTCACCGCTGCTGCGAAATCTTGCCAACAAGTGCCTCGCGGTCGTGTTGGCCACGAGCCTGTGGTACCTGTTCGCCTACCGGACCGACACGATCCAGCGGACGTTCGACGTGCCGGTTGAATACCGTAATCTGGCAAAGGACTGGGAGATCGACGAGCCGAAGCAAACCCTTGTGAAGGTCACTCTGTCAGGGTCCGAACCAGCATTTTCTATGTTGGACCCAGCGGACATGGTCGTTTCATTCAAGCTTGACCAGATGGGTGATCAACGTATGATCCGCAAGCCAACGGCAGCAAGTCTTAAGAACGTTCCGAAGGATTTGACGGTGGAACGCACCATTCCCACCGAAGTCGTGGTCTACATTCATCCCAAGTCGGGCGAGTGACTCACCGAGCGAAGCAGTTGTTCTATCGCGGATTTCGTGACCGGTTTGACAAGGTGGAAGTCGAATCCTGCCGCGTCGCTACGCGCCCGGTCTTGTTGCTGTCCCCAACCCGTTAACGCAAATAGTTTCACGGCATCACCGCCGGGCAATTGGCGTATCTGTTTGGCAACCTCGTAACCATCCATCTCGGGCATGCCGATATCGAGAAACATGCAGGACGGACCAAACGTTTGAAACCGCTGGATTCCTGCTGCGCCAGATTCCTCTGTCGCGACGTCGTGGCCCATTGCGACGAGCAACCGTTTCAGACTGTTCAGAGCGTCGACGTTGTCATCGACTGCCATGATTTTGAGAGCGTTGCATGCAGTGGTATCGTCGGTGATGACAGCCTCGCTGGGCGCGGATTCGCTGGTGAGCAGGGGGAGAGCAATTCGGAATGCAGCGCCCTGGTTCTCCCCGTCGCTGGCTACCGTAACGGTGCCGCCGTGCAGCTCTACAATCCGTTTGACGAGTGCCAAGCCAATGCCGAGTCCACCCTCACTTTGCTTGAGTTTTCGGTTTACCTGAGCGAAGAGTTCGAAGACGCGTTCTTGCATCTGAACCGGGATTCCGATTCCGTTGTCTTTCACCGTGATATAGGCAAATGACTCGTCCGAGGTGACGCTCAGCGAGATTTGACCACCGCTGGGTGTATATCGCGCGGCATTGTTGAGCAGATTGGAAATCACTTGGGCGAGTCGAGTCATGTCGCCGTTAACGATGAGCTGCTCAGTGGGTCCATGGATGGCGAATTGGTGTTGTCCTGCTTCGATATTGGGTTCACTTGTTTCGATGGCGTGCTTGACGACATCGGCTAGATTGATGGAGCTTGTCTGGAGGTGAATTTTGCCGCTTGTAATCCGGCTGACTTCGAGTAGATCATCGACAAGACGAACCATGTGGTGCACCTGACGCTCGATCATTTCGAGCATTTCCGCGTTCTCCTCAGGATTGCTTTCCTCGCTCGACATCATGCTCAGCAGTTGGATTCCACTGAGAATGGGTGACAAGGGATTGCGAAGTTCGTGAGCGAGTGTCGCTAAGAATTCATCTTTGCGTTGATCGGCACGCTGAAGCGCTGCGGCAAATTGCCGGCTCTCCTCGAGCAGTCTCGCGTTTTCACGGCTGATCTTCGCCATCTCGTCCCGCTGGCGAGTCACCTCCTGTCGCTCGGAGTAAAGATCAAAGAACACCGTGGCCTTGCTTTTCAAAACATCGTTTTCAATCGGCTTTTGCAGGAAATCGACAGCCCCTTTTTCGTAGCCCTCAAATCGGCGTCGTTGATCGGTCGTGCCTGCGGTGACGAAGACAATCGGGATCCTGCGAGTGCGGTCCGAACCACGCATCAACTCGGCCAATTCGAACCCGTCCATACCAGGCATTTGGACGTCGACGAGAGCCAATGCGACGTCGTACTGGAGCAACAATTCCAACGCCTCGGCACCGGATCTCGCTTTGAGCAGATTCAATCCGTCACGTTGCAGGAGTCGTTCAAGGGCAATCAGATTGGCTTCACGATCATCCACGATCAAAAAATTGACAGCGGCGGGTGTCTCGTTACTCATCTGCTCAAATCCGATCATTCAAATATTGTGAAATTTCCATAAGGTTCATCACCTTGGCAGTGGGGCAGGCCGCGATGGCTGCCTCCGGCATCGCGCGGCAATGAGCCTCACTGGGTTCCTGGACCAAGCCGTGTCCGCCGGCTCGAATGATTTCGCTGAGCCCTTTCGCGCCGTCTTTGTTCGCGCCAGTCAAGATAATTCCGAGTGCGTGTTCGGCAAATACGTCCGCGGCTGTTTCAAAGAGAACATCAATCGACGGACGCGAATAATTGACTTGTTCGTCGCTGCTCAGCGCCAATGAGACTTCGTCCTCGACTAACACGTGGTAGTCGGGGGGGGCGAGATAGACGTGTCCGGGATCGAGTGACTGCTTGTCCTCCACTTCGATCATGGGGCGTCTACATTTTGATTGTAACAAGGTAGCGAGCTGGCTGTCTTTGGCCGATGGCATGTGCACTACGATCACGATCGGGGCGCGTAGTTCCAACCTCAAATCAGATAAAATGGCGGAGACGGCCTCAATGCCACCGGCAGAGGCGCCCATCACGACCGAATGAATTTCTCGATTCATAGTTCACCTCGGCGACGATAGATTCTTTCCTTGGGATCGAAGTCGATAAAGCCATCGGCATGCTTGGAGAAACGGAGACTTTCTTTTGCTCCCAGCCCGAGGAAACCGTTGCGGGGCAACGAGTTCTTGAATAGCGCAATGGCACGATCTTGAAGTTCCTTACGAAAATAGATCAACACGTTGCGGCAGGAAATCAAATGGACCTCCGCAAATACGGCATCCGAGGCCAGGCAGTGATCGGAAAAGACAATGCGTTTCTTCAGCGTTTTGTCGAAAATTGCCGCCCCGTACGCCGCTGTGTAGTAGTCCGACAAGGAAGTTGTCCCGCCAGACAAGCGGTGGTTCTGAGTGAACAATCCTACCCGATCCAACGCGTAGCGACCCGCTTCGGCACGTTTGAGCGCCTCGGCGTTGATATCGGTGGCGTAGAAGATCGTCCGCTCCTCAAGTCCCGCTTCGCGGAACAAGATGACCATCGAATAGACTTCCTCTCCGTTGGCGCAACCCGGGATCCATACTTTCAGTGAAGGGTAGGTGCGCAGGTGCGGGATGACTTGCTCTCGTAACGCCTTGAAGTACGGAGGGTCCCGAAAAAGCTCGCTGACTTGCACCGTTAAATAGGAGAGCAAATCGGGGAGTGTCGCCTCGTTATGCAAAACCAAATCCTGTAACTGCGAGATCGTCTCACAGTCAAAACGCTCCAGAGCAAGGACCAACCGACGTTTCAATGACGCAGGTGAGTAGTTGCGAAAGTCGTAATGATATTTGAGGAAAATTGCTTCCAGCAACAACCGCAGTTCAATATCGTGAATCTTCGCTGTCAAAATATTATCCTGAATGCAAACTTGGCATTGGCTCTGGTCCTGTGATTGGTTCTTTAAAATCTTCCGTCAGCGTGCCCCACCGTCGTTTAGCGTTTGCGAATCCAGACTCTCACCAGTGACAAGAGCTTGTCGATGTCCAGTGGTTTCGCCATGTAGTCATTCGCTCCTGCATCAATGCACTCGAGTTGGTCGTCCTTCATTGCCTTGGCTGTCAGCATAATGATCGGCAGGTCGCGAAACCGAGCCTGTTTGCGGATCTCTCGGGTCGCTGTCAAGCCGTCCATCTCCGGCATCATCACATCCATCAGTACCAGATCGATTCTCGCATCGGCATGTTCGCCCGTTTCATCGAGCGCAGCCAATGCCTCTTTGCCATTGCGGGCAATCTGCACTTTCGCACCGCGAGGTTCCAGGATACTGGTCAATGCAAAGATATTGCGCACGTCATCTTCGACCACCAGGATTCGGCGATTTTCGAGTGCCGCCTCCCGACTTCGGGCTTTCTTGATCATCTGCTGCTGTGCTTCGGGCAACTCTTCGACGACCTGGTGTAGAAACAGAGTTACTTCGTCGAGCAGTCGTTCAGGGGACATCGCCCCCTTGATGATGATGGATTTGGAGTACCGGCGGAGTAATTGCTCCTGTTCGGTCGAGAGTTCACGCCCGGTGTAGATGATCACGGGAGGAAAGGAATAATCGTCGTTGCTGCTGAGAGTTTCCAGCAGGGAGTAGCCTGATGAGTCGGGGAGAGTGAGATCGAGCACCATGCAGTCAAACGTGGTTGTCTTGAGATTCTCCAAGCATTCTGCCACAGTCTGCGCCCCCACGGTCTCAACATCGCGTGAGGCCAGCAGTTTTTGAAGACTGTCCAATTGCACCGCATCGTCCTCGACTACCAACACGCGGCGAGTCCGTTGATTCAATTGGGTTTGCAGTGACTGCAGGGTCTCCAACAGCATCTCCCGAGTCACTGGTTTCACGGCATATCCAACCGCACCCAAAGCGAGGGCCGTTTCAGAAAAATCATTGGCAGAGATCATGTGCACAGGTATGTGCCGCGTGCGAGCATCCTGTTTGAGGCGGTCCAAGACCACCAGGCCGGTTTCATCGGGGAGGCCAACGTCCAGCACGATGGCTTGCGGTAAAAACTGGGCCGCCAACGCCATCGCCTCCTGGGCGGTGGTCGCGATCACACACTGAAACTCCATTTCACGAGCAACGTTGGCTAGGATTTCCGCAAACGATTCATCGTCTTCCACGATGAGAATGACACGATGGTCCCCACGCAGTTTTTGCCGGTCATCGGAGATACGGGATCGCGTCGGCGGGGGTGATACGGAATTCTTTGTCTCTGTCCCCGCCGCCATACTCCCCGCCGCCACCGTCCCCGTCGCCACGGGAGGCCTGTCTCGATCGGTGGGGTTGATCGGGGGCGAAGGTGCGAGGGCGATGTCAGCATCCTCCTCGCTGGGCTGATACGCCACGGGAAGGATGAGAGTGAAGGTGCTGCCTTCGTTTTCCTTGCTGTTGAGCCGCATCTTTCCACCGAGAATTCGCGTCAGTTCGGTCGTGATGGACAGTCCCAGGCCGGTACCATTGAACTTTCGCGTCGCCGCACTATCGACCTGCCGAAACGCTTCGAAGACGGCTTGCTGATCTTCCTCAGCGATGCCGATACCAGTGTCGGACACCTCGATGGATACGGCGTCCTGGGAATGCATTGTTATCCGTAACGCCACCTCTCCGCGATCAGTGAATTTGATCGCGTTGGATAGCAGGTTCTTCAGGATTTGTTCGAGCCGCTGTTGATCAGTGAATATTTGCTCAGGGACATCACTGCTGATGCTGGTATGGAATTTCAGTTGCTTCTGAGTGGCGAGGGGGCGCATCGTCTTGTCAAGTTCGCTGACGACGTCGGCCAGCCAGGTCTGCTCGGGGCGGACCGTCATCTTTCCGGCTTCGATTTTCGATAGATCGAGGATGTCGTTGATGAGGTGCAGAAGGTCGTTGCCTGCCGAATGAATCGTCTCGGCCGATTCCACCTGTTCCGGCGTGAGGTTGCCGCTGGCGTTTTCCGCCAGCAACTTGGCGAGGATCAGCGACGAGTTCAGCGGGGTCCGCAGTTCATGTGACATGTTGGCGAGAAAATCGGACTTGTAGCGACTGGCCGCTTCGACTTCCTTCGCTTTGGCCTGGGTTGCCAAAGTCGCACGGGCCAATTCGTCACGTTGGGACTGCAGCAGTTGTGCATGCTCCTCCAATTGAATATTACTCTGTTCGAGCTCGACTTGTTGTTGCTCCAGCTGCGCTTGAGATTGCTGAAGCACCTGACTTTGGACTTCGAGCTCCTCGTTGGAGACCCTGAGTTCCTCACCCTGTTGCTGCAGTTCTTCAGCCTGCTGGCGTTTTTCAAGCAACAGTTGATGCAGATGCGAGCGGTAGCGCGACGATGCGACGGCCACGCCCACGGGCTCAGAAATCGTCTCCAAGAACGCTAAAACGTCTTCCGACACAGGACGCATGAAGCCAAGTTCAGCAACCGCGTTCACTTCTTTTTCCGTATTCATGGGCACAATCACCACGCTATGCGGCTGGGCCTGGCCTAGCGAAGTACCGACTGTGAGGTAGCCATCAGGGACATCGGTGAAATGAATCAGGCGACCGCTCTTTATCGCTCGACCGATCAAACCTTCCGACGCGGAAGCTTGATCGAGCATGTTCGCGGCACTCGAAATGCCATGGGTTGCCGTGCGGTTGAAGACCTCGCCGTCGCTGACGAAGAACGCTCCGACATCGGCATCTACGAACTCCGCCAAAAACGTCAACACGTTCTCGCCGAAGGCCGCTGGTTTGAGATCGCCGCCCATCGTACCGGCGAGACCAGCTTTGCCCGACTGAATCCAAGCTTGTTGCCTGACAATGGTGTTATTGGCGATGTAGAAATAGCCCACCGTCCCGATGATCCAGAAGCTTGAAATTCCGAAGATGCGATTGATCTGGGCAATGTCTCGGTCGGCACCGTCAATGTCCGTCACAAATGTGACCGCCATCAGCACGGTACACGCTGCGGTCACCAGCAGCGGCATGCCTTTGGATCGGAGAAACAGTGAAAACGTGATCGGAATCAAGTAAAAAATCCAAACCGCCACCCCTAATGGAGTGAGGTAGTCCGCTAGCATCAGCCCCAGCAACGTCGCGCTGATCCCGAGATAAATAAGTGTGGAACGCTGTGCCGCTTTAGCTTGGGAATTACGGTGCAAAAGTGCGAGTTGGTAACCCGTGGTGTCGGACATGGAGAATGGTTCGATGAGGTTGGAATCGATGAGAAGCGATCGTCAGCGAAGTGCGAAACAAAAAGAATACGTGCAACTCGTTAGATCATAGGTCCAACTGGGGATGCTGTCTCCAAGCCAAGCAGGACGAGCCGCAGTCGGTTGGCTCGTGACTTAGCGAATCGAACCAACACGCCACGTTGAAGCGATCATTCCACACCGCCGCGCGGTCTTACGCAGCCGGCGACTAGCAAGAGTTTCTTAGTCGATGAACTTTCCTCGACGAACACAGATAACGAGCAAGATCACAGCGCCCACCAGTGACCCGATCCAACCGCTCGATTGGACCAACGAACCACCTTGAAACAGATATCCAAGGGCTCCACCGACGAACGATCCCGCGATACCTAACAGCATGGTGCGGAGGCACCCCAACTGCTGCTCTCCTGGTACTAAAACTCGCGCGATGAGTCCAATCAGCAGTCCGAAGACGACCCAGCCAATCAACCAAACCATGAAGATATCTTTGTTGTAACTTTGTAATTGGGACCGCGACCGCGTGAAGTGTCCAGGACAATCCGAACGCTCAATATGCGTGCTTGCGCTCAATGCATTTTGCGTGCCAAGCTTAGGCAAGACGGTTGCTGTCCAGGGTCAGTGACAGGCTAAGGTCGGATTTTGATCAAGGTGGTCGTTGAGAGATCAATTTCGGCCCTGCTGCGGCTCATCGTGGTACTGCCAAGTGTTACACTGCGGTCGCGTTTGCCCCGATGCCTACCTGAAAGGAAATTTCAAGATGACGAACAACGATCGCAATCCCACGACGACTGATGCGGGAATTGGCGTCGCTAGTGACGAGCACTCCCTGAGTGTCGGTCCCGATGGTCCCATCTTGCTCCATGATCATTACCTCATCGAGCAGATGGCCAATTTCAATCGCGAGCGCATCCCCGAGCGTCAGCCGCATGCGAAGGGCTCGGGCGCATTTGGTCATTTTGAAGTCACCCATGACGTGAGTGCCTTTACAAAAGCGGCAGTGTTCCAACCGGGCACGAAAACCGACACGCTGATCCGTTTCTCTTCGGTTGCCGGAGAGCGAGGCAGTCCCGACACATGGCGGGACCCGCGTGGGTTTGCACTGAAGTTCTATACGAGCGAGGGCAACTATGACATGGTCGGCAATAACACGCCCGTGTTCTTCGTGCGCGATCCCTTAAAGTTCCAGCACTTCATCCGCTCCCAGAAACGACGGGCTGACAACGGACTTCGAGACCACGATATGCAGTGGGACTTCTGGACGCTTTCGCCTGAGTCAGCCCACCAAGTCACATGGCTGATGGGCGACCGGGGGATCCCGAAGACCTACCGGCATATGAACGGATACTCCAGTCATACGTACATGTGGGTGAATGCAAGTGGTCAACGCTTCTGGGTGAAATACCATTTCAAGACTCATCAAGGAATTGAGTTTTTGACCCAAGCGGAGGCTGATCAGATCGCAGGCAGCGATAGCGACTACCACCGGCGTGATTTGTTCAACTCGATCAAGCACGGTGACTACCCCCGTTGGACTTTGCACATGCAGATCATGCCGTTCGAGGAGGCGGCGACCTATCGATTCAATCCATTCGATCTTACGAAGGTTTGGCCACATGCGGATTATCCACTGCAGGAGGTTGGTCGACTGACACTGCATCGCAACCCAACCGATTTCCATACCGAGATCGAGCAAGCTGCATTTGAACCCAATAATTTGGTGCCGGGCATCGGTATTAGCCCTGACAAGATGTTGCTCGGCCGCATGTTCGCCTACGCGGACGCCCACCGTCACCGGATCGGCGTCAACTACAAACAAATTCCGGTTAACAAACCTCAGTGTCCGGTCTTCAGCTATAGCAAAGACGGCCCGATGCGGGTGGAGAATGTAAGCGACCCGGTGTACGCACCCAATTCCAAGGGCGGTCCGGCGGCTGATCCGGAGCGTTATCCGGAATCAGCGACGTGGGCCGCCAATGGCGAGTTCATCCGCTCCGCCTACACGCTGCGTCAAGACGATGACGATTTTGGCCAAGCTGGAACGCTCGTCCGCGATGTCATGGACGACGCCGCCCGTGATCGCTTGGTTTCCAACGTAGTGGGGCACCTCAAGGCAGATGTCACGAAACCCGTGCTGGAGCGCGCAGTGGAGTACTGGCGGAACATTGACCAGGCCACCGGTGACCGCATCGCCAAGGAATTTTAATGCGAACAGCGGCGTCTCACTGTCGCCTTCCGGCGTCGGGGGCTGCGGGCATCATGATGTGATCTCAGCATTCACTGATGTTGACGGCGAGCCCACCTCGGGATGTTTCTTTGTAACGTGATGACATGTCCGCTCCGGTGCGTTTCATCACGCGGATGACGCGGTCGAGTGAGACGAAATGCTCGCCGTCTCCGCGTAACGCTAAGCGACTCGCGTTGATCGCTTTGACCGCTCCCATGGCGTTACGCTCGATACAGGGGACTTGCACGAGGCCTTTGATCGGATCGCAGGTCAATCCAAGATTATGCTCCATGCCGATCTCGGCAGCTTGTTCTACTTGCCGGGGCGTCCCTCCCAACGCTTCGGTCAATGCACCTGCAGCCATCGAACAGGCCACGCCGACCTCGCCTTGACAACCCACCTCCGCACCGGAGATGGAAGCATTGCGTTTGTAGAGCGAGCCGATCACGGCAGCGGTCAGTAGGAATCGTCGGATCGTATCCGGTGTGACCGAATCACAAAATCGATCGAGATAGTGCAGCAGTGCCGGGACGATGCCAGCCGCCCCATTGGTCGGTGCCGTCACGACCCGCCCTCCCGCTGCATTCTCTTCATTGACTGCCAACGCGTACAGATCGACCCAATCGAGAACCGTCATCGGGTCGCGCATCTCGGAATCGCTCTGTTCGCTCAATTTGCGAAACAAACCAGGGGCGCGGCGACGGATCTTCAGTCCACCAGGCAGGATGCCCTCGACCCGGCAACCTCGCTCCACACAGTCCCGCATCGTTTTCCAAATCCGATCAAGACCCTCGCGAATTTCCTCGTCGCTCCGCAATGCTCGTTCATTCGCGAGGGCTAGGTCACTGATGGAAATACCATGCTGCTGAGTCAATTCCAGTAACTCGCGCGCGGACGAAAATGGATAAGGAACGGGCACCTCGGGCGAAGCTGGCGAGCGAATCCCCGTCGTTTCATCGTCTGTAATCTGCGCAGGAATGACGAACCCGCCACCAATGGAGAAGTAGGTTGCTTCGTAGACTGGACTTACTGCGTCGCAAGTCTCGAATGCCTGAAACCGCATGCCATTGGAATGGGTGTCCAGCGTGGTTCTGCGGTTGAACACCAGATCGGTATTTTCATCAAAGACGATCTGTTGGTTCCCGGCCAGTTGCAATTTTTTGTCTTGGCGGATGGACTGGATCTTTTCAGCGGTTAATTCAGGATCGATCTGATCGGGAACCTCGCCTTGCAAGCCCATCAGCACGGCAATGTCGGTGGCGTGGCCGAGACCGGTCAGAGCGAGAGAACCATAGAGATCAACACGTACGCGTTGGACGCTCGCGATTAGATGACGCTCGGACAGTTCATGCAGGAACATCTCCGCAGCCCGCATAGGGCCGACCGAATGCGAGCTCGATGGGCCAATGCCAATCTTGAAAAGATCAAAGACGCTGTAATAGGGCAGTTCAGAGCTCATCGTGTCATTGCAATCGTTGCCGAGTAAGTTGGTGGTGGATCGCTCCGCCGATCCATCGTTTTGGCGACCGGCAAATTGACGGCTCGCTCACGTTTAAACCGCGAATCCATGATGCGCTTCCATGATGCGCTGTCCTACTGATCGACGGAGCGATCAGCGACTATCCGATACCGTGCGGGAACGGGTCCCCCACCTGTGCAACGAAGCAGCATTCCCCGTACACATAGGCGGTCCCGGTGATAGTGGGGAGGATGGCTCCGGGACCACTCGGCTCGTAACTGCCGACAAATCGGCTGCCGATGATGCTCTCCTGGATCCATGGTTCGCCTGGTTTCAGCTTGCCGTCTGCTGCCAAGCATGCCAGTTTGGCGCTGGTGCCGGTCCCGCAGGGCGAGCGGTCGTAGGCACCGCCTGGGCAGTAGACAAAGTTGCGGCTATCGGCGTCCTCCGCTTGCGCTGCACCAAAAAACTCGACATGATCAATCTCCGCGCCAGCGACACCGCTCACGCCATCACGCCGGAGCGCATCGCGAATGTCCTGCGCCGCGTGATTGAGTTCCCTTAGATGCGAGAGTGATAGCGGCAGCGGAGATGCAGTCAGAAAGAACCAGTTGCCACCCCAGGCGACGTCGCCACGGACGGTGCCCAAACCGTCGACATCCACCGCGATGTCGTGATGCAAGCGATAGCTGGGCACATTATCAAAAGAAACTTGATTGGCACCGGTCAGGCGAAACGTGATCACACCCACCGGTGTTTCCAGCCGATGGACGCCGGGCTCGATGCGACCAGCGTACGCCATCGCCGCAGCGACTCCGATGGTGCCGTGTCCACACATACCGAGGTAATCTCGGTTATTAAAAAAAATGACTGCCGCAACACAATCAGGGTCCGTCGGTTCGCAGAGGAGCGCGCCGACCATCGCTTCGTTACCACGTGGCTCGGTAATCATCATGCGACGAAAGTGATCGGAATCCCGCTGCATTCGTCGAACCCGCTCAATGAGCGGCCCGTTACCTAAGTCCGGTCCGCCTGCGACGACGACGCGCGTCGGCTCTCCACCGGTGTGCGTGTCGATTACTTTCACATTCTCAAACAGCTGCATCATTTACGAGACTCTAGGTGCTGAGATTTGTTGGATTCGTAGCTTGGGACCAATGTCCCGAGCGACCAACTCGACGACGGTTCAGCAAAACGAGACCTCGGACGGGACAACGGTCCCATCCTAAGGTCAGTTTTGCCAAGTCATTGAGCGAGGGGGCGGGCAGCGTTTTTCGCACCCGGCCACTGCGCCCACCAATTCTTGAACAGACGCCACTGATCGTCGATGAACGCCTGTTGGCTGTCGCTCAGCGCGTCAGAGGGATTGAAGTGGTGCTGGTATTCGGGGTCGCCTTCGAGCACCATCAGTCGCTTGTAGTACAACACGAGGTCGGCTCCCTCATCGAACTTCGACAGCACCGCCATCGCCGCTTCCAACTCCAGAGCCCATTGTCTGGCTTCGACGTCGCCGGTTGCCGCTTGCTGGCAAAGTTCGACAAGCCGGAGGACTTGAAGCGGCAGCGCATTGCCAACGCCTGTGATCGCGCCGACGGCGCCGCAGCGTACAAAGCCATGGAAGACTTGCGTGTCCACACCCACCATCAACGCCAGATCAGGATTACCACTGGTGATGTGTTCGGCCGCATAACTGAGTGATTCCGCGCCGCCAAATTCTTTGAAGCCGACCAGATTGGCATGTTCTCGGCGAAGGTCAAAGAACAAGTCAGCTTTGGTCTGATATCCGTAGTAGGGGCTATTGTAGATCACAGCGGGGACGTTGCTGGCCGCACGGAGGATGTCGCCGAAGTGAGCTCTTTGGGCCGGTACCGAGGTGCCCCGAGAGAGGACTCGAGGAATGACCATGAGTCCTGCGGCGCCCACGCGATTGGCATGAGCGGCATGCTCGGCAGCGAGTTTCGGGTTCTGGGCACCGGTTCCCACGACGACCGGAATGTCGGCAGCGACCAATTTCGCTACCCCCTCTTGCCGCTGGGCGTCGCTGAGCAAGGGCCAGTCACCCATCGATCCGCAATACACGACCCCATTCATGCCGACATCCATCAACTCACGTCCTTTGCGGACGAGCGCGTCAAAATCAGGCGTTCCGTGGGCATCGCATGGCGTCATCAACGCCGGGATACAACCGGTGAAAATCTGATTGGCAGTACTCATCGCTACAGTCAATTGCGTCGGAAGGAAGGTTAGATTGGGAAAGCAACTGCCACTTAGCGGCCCGTTGAGTTAGGTGTTCGCGAAATTCACATGCAAATACGAACCCGAAGCGATCGTCATAATTTGGATGTCGAGATGTTCGCTGCCGCGTCAGGGGTGCAAATCATCGGCCAGTTCGGCCTTTGATAGCCGGATAGTAAACTTAAAAATCCGCGCAGTCTAGCGAACCGATTTCGCCAAAATCGCGAGCCATGGCCCTCGTGATCATGCGATCGCTGAGCGGATCTTTCCGGCGATATCTCGCGGACATGGCACCACGTCCGCGTTTCATCTGTGCGTCGCGCTAACTGGCAGCAGGCAGGTCGCCTACCCGCTACGCGGATCCCAATCGCATAACCCATGCACCGCGAACAACATTTGCCGCACGATTCATCTAGACTGGTGGGATGTTGCGCCAAGGGCATTCCTGACGTGATCATTCCCCACCTAGTTTTTCCCACCTACCTTCCGTTTTTCCCACCTACCTTCCGAGCGCCAATGTCGATACACCGAAACCTCTTGCAGTTCTTTTCTACGCTTCTGCTCCCCCTGGCGATGGCCGGTCTGGGGGTGGCGGCTGCGGTTGCGCCGACATCAGCGTTCGCTGATGGAAAATCCGCCGCTGGCGTGCTCGTTGAGGCCGAGTCACTGAACACCGCCGGTGGTTGGAAGCTTGACACGCAGTTCATTCGCGAAATGGGGTCTCCCTATCTGTTGGCTCACGGGCTCGGTAAGCCTGTAGCGGACGCGTCTGGATCCGTTCAAGTACCCACGCCAGGCGAATATCACGTGTATGTGCGTACGAAGGACTGGGTCGCCCGGTGGGGAGCCCCCGGAACCCCGGGGCGGTTCCAATTGCTCATCGACGGTGTGCCCCTGGAGACCACATTCGGCACCGAGGGCGCTGATTGGCACTGGCAGGACGGTGGCACTGTCGAGATCCCTGAGAAGACAGTGGAGCTCACGCTGCGCGACTTGTCCGGGTTCGATGGTCGATGTGATGCGATCTACCTCACCCAGTCGAATGAGGCACCGCCCAACGACGACACGATCCTGCCAGGGTGGCGCCGCGAGTTACTCGGAATCGACGAAGAAGTGGCCACCCAAGATGGTTACGACCTCGTCGTCATCGGCGGTGGCTATTCCGGTCTCGGTGCTGCGATCGCCGCCGCCCGCGCCGGTTGTCAGGTCGCGCTGATCCAGGATCGGGGCGTGCTCGGCGGCAATGGCTCGAGTGAAGTTCGGGTATGGGCCAAGGGCGAGATCCGGCGTGGCAAGTATCCCCGGATTGGGGAAATAGTCGAAGAAATCTCCGACGACGCGAAGAAGTCACCTGGCACCTACGAAGAATTCGAGGATGAAAAGAAGGAGGCCATCGTCCGCGCCGAGCCGAACATTGATCTGTTTTTAAACCATCATGCGTATCAGGTCGAAATGGATGAGAACTACATCCAGAGCGTCGAGGCGTTTGACACACAAACCAGCCGGCGACTGAGGTTCGTGGCGCCCTTGTTCGCTGACTGCACCGGACATGCCACGATCGGATTTTTAGCGGGCGCTGACTTTGACATGTCACCCGATGGCCGGATGGGCATGAGTAACATGTGGGCGTGGGACGAGATGGACGAAGAGGTCGTTTTTCCCGAGACACCCTGGGCTCTCGATTTGGAGATGCAAGACTTCCCTTACCCACGGGACCACCACGCTCAGTGGTTCTGGGAGTCCGGGTTCGATCAAGATGCTATCGGCGATGCCGAAGGCATTCGCGACTGGAATCTGAGAGCGTCCTACGGTGCCTTCAACGCCATGAAGAACCGCGGTGGAGCGGCCGAGCACAAGCATGCGACGATGACGTGGCTAGCCTACATCGGCGGGCCGCGCGAGTCTCGTCGATTGCTCGGGGATGTAATTTTGGAGCACGACGATATCATCCAAAAGAAGCAGTTCGTCGACGGTACCGTGCCGAGTACCTGGTCCGTCGATCTGCACTACCCCAAAAAACAGTACGCCGAGAAGTTTCCTGACAACCCGTTTATTTCAATCGCCGTCCACGGCTCGGGTGTCGATCGCGCGGTGGGCTATCCCATCCCATACCGTTGTTTTTACTCGCGAAATATTCCCAACCTGTTCATGGCGGGGCGGTGTATCAGCGTGACCCACGAAGCGTTGGGGACGACTCGGGTGATGAAGACGTGCGGGATGATGGGCGAAGTCGTTGGGAAAGCGGCTTCGCTATGCCGACTGCACAAGTGCCTGCCGCGTGATATCTATTACAACTATTGGCCAGAGCTCGATGCAATGCTGAAACTACCCGGCAAAGCTCATCGTGAGAGCGTCGATGCGGAATTCGTGATTCCTGACGATGCCATGGAACTGGCCAAACCCCCGGTATCGAAACAGGCCAGTGACCCTTCCAAAGGAATCGATCCAAAGACGTTCAGTGGAGTTATCGTTGACGATTCCGCTGCCAAACGCACCGGTAGCTGGACTGCGGGCACTGGCTTGGCGAAGTTCGTCGGTGAACGCTACCTCTACAGCAGCAGCCCGGACGCTAAGATTCGGTTTGATTTCGTTACGCCTCCGTCGGGAAAGCAAGAGATTCTCTTGGCCTATCAAGCACATGAAAATCGTGGCAAGCGAGTTGCCGTCACTCTGCAATTGGGAAATGATTCGCTGCAGCAGACGATTGACATGACCGTCGAACCACCTATCGATGGACTCTTTGTGTCACTCGGGACCATAGATGTTAGTCAGGCAGTGCGTGGTTCGGTCACCCTGTCGGCTAAGGATGCTGGGGGGCACGTCCATGCTGATGCGATCCGAGTGAAGCCAGTCGACAAATAATGCGTCTGTCTGATTCGGCTCGTCGCATTCTGGTCCACGCAGTCCGTGTGGGCCTATTCGCGACGATCATCCTGCTCGTGCACTCGCGTTTCGCGGTCGGCACGAGCCATACCGCCCGCGATCCGGCTATCGGGATCGATGATGTCGCGCGCATCATGCCTGACGCCGCAGCGCTCGGCGACGTCAATGAGGACGGCTCACGCGCTGTGCTCAACTCCGACGATGGGCCGCTTGGCTACGTCTTGCAGACGTCCCCCATTAGCGATCATATCATTGGCTTCTCGGGGCCCACGAATATGCTCGTGGCGTTCGGACCTGACGATTCCATTGTCGGTGTCAGTATCCTTCGCAGTGGGGATACTCGCGAGCATCTAGACGAAGTGCGTGAGAGTCCCGGATTCCTATCATCGTTTGATGGCAAATCACGTAGCGAGGTTGCCGGCACCGTTCAGGTTGACGCGGTCTCCGGAGCCACTCTCACCAGTTTGGCAATCAGTGAATCCATCATTCACCGTTTGGGCGGAGCCAAAACGTCCTTGCGTTTTCCCGAGCCAGCAGAGATATCAGAACTTCAGTCTCTGTTTCCGGATGCTGATCACCTGCAATCCGGCGACCGATCAGATCTCACAGCAGTTTACGCCGCTGATCAGCTCGCTGGGTACGTCCTCCGCAGTTCGCCAGCGGCAGATAATATCGTCGGATATCAAGGCCCCACCGACACTTTTATCGGATTGAATTTAGACAAACATGTCAATGGATTCGTGGTCGGACAATCGTACGATAATGAACCCTATGTGGGTTACGTGCGCGAGGATGACTATTTCCGCAGGACGTTCAACGAACTCTCGCTGGACGAACTTGCGTCTGCCGACCTACAAGCAATGCAGGTCGAAGGTGTGTCGGGCGCGACCATGACGAGTCTTGCGGTCGCCGAGGGCATTGTTGCCGCGGCGCAAACACAGCTTAAGTCCGCGCAGAACGCACGTTCCCCAGAGCAGTCGAGTTGGCTGAGTATTCATGATTTGGGTACCGGTCTGGTGATTGTCGCGGCGATCATCATTGGATTCACGCGTCTTCGTGCGAACAAGCGTCTGCGGATTGCCTTTCAACTCATCCTCATTGTTTACCTTGGATGGACAGTCGGGAATTTGCTCTCGCAAGCCATGATCGCAGGCTGGGCCAAACACGGGTTGCCGTGGCGAAATGCAGCGGGACTGGTCATGCTATCGATTGCGGCGTTCGCCTGTCCGATCTTCACCAAACGTAATCTCTACTGCTCCCATCTGTGTCCGCACGGAGCCGTCCAGCAGCTCGTCAAGCGACGGATCGGCTATCAGGTTTCGCTGAATCGGACCCTGACGAAACTATGGAAGCTGATTCCGGGATTGCTATTGCTGTGGTGTCTCGTCGTCGTGTTGGCGGGACTCTCATTCAGCTTGGTCGACATTGAGCCCTTTGATGCGTATCTATTTCCAATTGCAGGATGGGCCACCATCGTCGTTGCGATTGTGGGGATCGTGGCATCGCTGTTCATACCGATGGCCTATTGTCGGTTCGGATGCCCGACGGGGTTGCTGCTAGAATACCTCCGCTACAATGCCAAAAGCGATCGCTGGACGATCCGAGATTGGATCGCCACGGGATACTTGGCGTTAGCGGTCGCGATCTGTTTTTTGTAAGCCGTTCTGAGGCTGATTTGACGAACCCAGGCCCAGAGTCGATAGTAGACGCCTACCCTGTACTTGCCCCTAATAAAAACACTCCATGAGCAAAACCTACTCGTTTCGTGCGGCGGTCTTCGCCGCGTTGTGCTTCACTTCGTTTGGTGGCGCTGTCCTGCCTGCTGCCACGCCTGAATCGCCCAACATTATCGTGATCATGGCGGACGATCTCGGTTACGGTGATGTGTCGTGCAACGGCGCCACGGCGCTCCAGACTCCCAATATCGATCAACTGGCGTCCGAAGGGATACGGTTTACCGACGGATACTGCTCGGCGTCGACTTGCACGCCGACTCGCTACTCATTTCTGACGGGCGACTACGCGTTTCGCACGGCCGGTACGGGCATTGCGGCACCCAACGCGCCAGCGATCATCAAGCCGGGCACCGAGACAATTGCCTCTCTGCTTGGACAGGCTGGATATGCGACGGGCGTCGTTGGCAAATGGCACCTAGGTTTGGGAGACAAAGGCGGTCCGGACTGGAATGGAGAATTGAAACCCGGGCCCCTCGAGATCGGCTTTGATTCTTGTTTTTTGTTACCGACGACGAATGACCGGGTTCCTCAGGTCTATGTACAAGACCATCGGGTATTGAACCTCGACCCCGCCGATCCGTTGTGGGTCGGCAATAAAAAGCCGAGCAAGGACTACCCGACGGGGATTTCAGAACGTGATTCATTGCGGATGGATTGGTCGCATGGGCACAACGGCACCATCCACAACGGCATTAGCCGAATTGGTTTCTACACCGGTGGGAATTCCGCCCGTTTCCGCGACGAAGACTTGGCCGACAAGTGGGTTGAAAAGTCCAATGAGTTTATCGAACAGCATCAGGACGAGCGATTCTTTTTGTTCTTCTCAGCACATGACATCCATGTGCCCCGCATGCCTCATGAGCGCTTTCAAGGCAAGACCACCCTCGGCTATCGTGGCGATTGTATTGTTGAGTTTGACTGGTGCGTCGGCGAACTCATGAAGACCCTCGATCGACTCAATCTCGCTGAGAACACACTCGTTATCTTGACCAGTGACAACGGCCCGGTACTCGATGACGGGTATAAGGACGGAGCGATCGAAAAGATTGGTGATCACCGCGCCGCGGGCGTGTACACCGGTGGCAAATACAGTGTTTACGAAGGCGGCACCCGCATCCCATTTGTCACCCGTTGGAAGGGACACATTGAGCCCGGGGTGAGTGACGCACTCGTCTGCACTATCGACCTGGCGGCGAGTTTAGCCGCGATTGTCGGGCAGGACATGCCCGCGAACGTTTGTCAGGATAGCGTTGACGTATCCGAGGCACTTTTGGGACGTGAGGACAGTCAAGGTCGCTCATGGCTGGTGCAGCAGGACAATGGGAATGGAGGCGATTTTGGATTTCGCAAAGGCAAGTGGAAGCTGCAACAGCACGCTTCGGGACAGGCGAGAAACGTTGTCGTTGAAGAGCCACTGCAGAATCGCAAGGTGCCCAAGTTCATGCTGTTCGACCTCGAACAGGATCCTGCAGAGCAGCATAATGTGATCGACGAGCACCCTGAGATTGCGGCACAGATGAAAGCGGATCTCGCCGCGATTATCGCCGGCAAAAAACCGTAGCTTGGGACCATCGTCCCGGGCGACACACCGCGTTCTCCGCAGTGGATCTTGCCAAAGATCCCGTCGGTAGAGTCTCGCGAGAAGATCCACTGCGTCTGTTTTTCAGTTAGTGCCGCTAACCAGCGCCGCGTCGAGCGGTCGGCCGTCGCTGAGTGCGTCATTCACGTTGAGAATGAATTGTCAAACGAATTCGATTCTCGGGTGCCTGGCCAATTGATTTCGGCGGCGGGAAGACCTGCGGTGTGTGCTGCATCCACGAGCGGCGGGATACGCGCCAGATCGCTCGGATCGCGATCTTTGTCAATGGTCGCTGCCGCGCCGATGGAGCCTCGGCCATGGACGCCGTTCGCCAGCACTCCATGTCGTGCGCGGCGGACGCGGGGCCGCGAGGGGCAGGCTGCGAGTCCATCGATGGAAACGGACATCACGTGACAGGTCGCATGTGCTGTTGAGGCAGGTGACCAGAAACCGCACTCAGCAATGCGATGAGACTCATGATTCGATTTCAGCTCGCGTGGAGATTCAACTGTACTAACTACTTTTGTTAAGTATTTAGGCATGGGGTGCTCATCAGATCGCGTGAGCATGTTCAGACGATTTGGCCTGTCAAGCAGCTCCATAGGCTAAGGGATCAGCAAGGTTTTTCGATGAGATCCTGCGCCGGTCTTCTGTGCACCAATCGCAACCCTGAACGCGAATTGATTTGGTTGGCAAGCTCCGCTGCCTCGAGAGCAATCGTAGAAACTCGCCGAAACCTTTGTGCGATCGTCAGGTTAGATGTCTTGAGGAAAACGAAACAATTCTCTTCCCCTCTTCTTGAGTTAGGCGTTGGAAAATGCGTAGGAAATCACTGAGTCTGTTATTGGTCGCTGGGATGGTGTGGACGTTCACCCCAGTCATATCGGCCGCGCCCCCCGAGCGAAATGTTCGCGACGGTCAGCCACCTCGCGGGGATCGTGATCGAAGTGAACGTGATCGCGGTGAGCGTGATCGAGGTGAACGTGATCAGCAGGCGGAACCTGGTCAACATGGTGAGCAGGGTCCGCAGGCTCATCCCGAGGGTCCGGGGACGCACCGCAGCCCAGAATTTTCTCGCGGCCGCGGCGGCCCCTCTGGACCTGGCAGCCTGATGCAAATGCTGCCTATGGTTGCCGCACTCGATGCGGACAAAGATGGGGACATCTCGAGCGACGAGATTGCAAACGCGTCGGAGGCATTGAAGAAGCTCGACAAGAACGAAGATGGCAAGCTCGATAAGAGTGAACTGCGACCTCGGATGGCCGGCCAATTCGGACCGCCGCAATACGACGTACGCCGGTCCGGTCGTGATGGTGTTCGCGATCGGGACCGATCACGTAGCGGGCGAGGAGTACGGGCTGGCGGTGGACACGGCCGTGGCGACTATCGCCGCGGCGAAAGAAGTCGCGGTGACTTCGCCCGTGGTGCACATCGACGCGGAGACTTTGTACGCGGTTCGAGGGGACGTGGCGATGTCGGTCGTGGTGGGCGAGGACGTGGAGATCTCGCTCGAGGGCGACGCAACTTCGGTCGTGGAGGCCTCGGACGTGGTGGCCGGGGACGAGGTGTACAACGGCAAGGCGTGCACGGGCACGGTGATCAGGCGCACGGTGATCAGCGGCGAGGCGATCAGCGGCGAAGCGATCACAATCGTGGCGGACGAGGGCGCATGGATGATGCTCAAGGTACACGGGAGCGAGGGGGCCGACCTGACGGACAGCCCCGTCAGGATGCAACACGTGAAGGTGGACCCCGCGATCAGGATCGCGGTCCGCACGGTGACAAGGCACGGGATCAGGATCGCGAGAAGCCAGCAACCGGTCAAGGTCGACCACGCGACGCTTCATCGATGACAGAACGGCTATTGAAGCTGGACGCGAACGGTGACGGATCCCTGTCCGCGGATGAACTGACCAAGCTGCCTGAGGGAGGCCAACGACTCATCAAGTTTGCAGATCGCGACGAGGACGGTGCTCTCTCCAGCGAGGAGCTGACCAACATGAAAGATCGCGGTGCGGAGATGCGGCGGGAACGCCAGCAAAACGAGCAAAGTGAGTAACCGTCCGCGATCGTTTGTCCGTGAACGCTAGATTCGCCTGGTACATTTGCCGGATCGCTCTGCCGATCCGCGTCAGGCGGAGAACGTCTCTCACATCGGGCTCCAACAGATGCTGAATCTTGATTGGCCTATTACATCTAAATGCGCAGCGTGGGCGAATCTCAACGAGACTCGCCCACGTGTCATGGGCCAAATTTTACTTCCCTGTTAGCACCAACATCTCGGTCGAGTTGAGTTCTTGACCGCCGCCGCGACTGCCCGCGCCGCCAGCGGTAAAGAGCATGTCCTGATATTGCCCGATGCCGGTTCCGTGACGACCTTCCGCGAACACCGACATCACGCGCCACTCCCCTGAGTGGGTGTCGAGTGCATGAATCTGGTCGTGAGCGTCCTGTTGCTCCGATTCACCTCCGGCGATCAGCAACTCGTCGCCCAAGCGAAATGCAAAGCACCCTGCACGGGGCGAAGGCAGGTTGCTCGTCGTCGGCAGCGTCGACCAAGTGCCACTTTCCAAATCGAGCACGTCGACTTCAGGAATGGTAAGATCAAAAACGTGTTTGTTGACCGCCGATGTTTTGCGTCCACCTGCAGCGTAGAGTTTGCCGTCGATGACCATGGCTTGGAAGTGATCGCGGACGCGGGGTGCGTCTGCTAAGCTCTCCCACGCACCCGTTTTCAGGTCGAGTCGATCGAGCCACGGCACCCAGCCGTCCCAATGACCATTTCGAATTCCACAAACTAAATACAGTGCGTCGTCATTCAAGACAACGCCCGCGCCGCCGCGTTGACGGCCTTGCGGAATCTCCGGTCCCCATGACCACTCATCTGCACGGGGATCATAGATGAGAACACGTTCGATGGAGGTTTCTCGCGGGTACTTTCCCGTCATCGCGCTCGCCAAATAGATGCGATGGTTCCAGACCACGCCTTGGAAATGATGGACTTCGATCGGCGGCTTGGCGCCGTGAGTCCACGTTTGGGTGGTCGGGTCAAAAATATCAACGGGTTGGATTCGCCGGCCACCGATCAGATACATCTTCCCGTCGCATTCGACCAATCCAGCTTCGTGCCGCGCGTGTGGCTGGTCGTTGGTATCGATCCGCTGCCAATGGAGTGGACGCTGAGCGACTTGGTCTTGTTTGGCCTTCAAAACGACCAACCAATCTTCGTTGGCATCGGCGGGCGGTAACCCCAATGAAACAGTTCCGCCGCCGCTAACTATTTCGACGCTGCCGCTGGCTAACTCGCCACCACTGCGTGGGTTGAACCAAGCGACGGTGAAATCGCTCGCCGCACCGCTTAAATCCAACTCTGCTTCTCCACCGCTAGGTAGGTAAACGAGATAAACCTCGTCGTCCTTGGCGAAGCAGAACCGCGACGTGTCGTGCTTTGGATTGCCGACCAAATCGTCCGCGTTTTTCATTTCCCAAAACGGGATCTTATGATCATGGAAAAAGTTAATCGCGATGCGGCAATAGTCCCAACTCTGGTCGCGGCTTCGCCAGTCTTCGCAAACGATGTCGTTTTGATCGAATTGGTATCCGAAGTAATATTCGCAGCCAGCACCCCCACCCATGAGTGTCCCCCACAGGGTTTCCTTGCGAACCTTATGTTGGGTGTAGACCATTTTTCCTGAGCGGTCATGGCCGTCGAAACCTTGATAGCCCAGGTCGGGACATTGGGCGTGGGCGGCAGAACCCGATTCGTCAAATGCTACGATCCACGGTTTGCCTGCTTCGGATGACTCGTTGACCCATTTGACGGTCTGAGCGTGGGTCGTCTCGAGGCTGCTGTTCTGCAGCGACACGCCCGTCAATTTGGACTGATCGCCCAATAGCGGCTTGTAGACTTTGTCCTGCTGGCTCGGGAAAGTGTGAATCACGATGTTGTGATCGTACGGATCGGTCTCGGCGATGTAGTCGATCATTGCTTTGACTTGCGCGGTCGACTGTGTGTTCTCTTCGCCAATGTTCCAGTTCAGTGCAAGGTTATGTCCAAACCGAGCAATGATCTCTCGACAATACAGTTTTCGCTGCACGCCGAGATCGCCACCGTCGAGCGACTCATTGACACGTCCACCCTTGCCGCCTGTCCCGCGGGTATGGTCATCGTTCTCAGTCTCTTGCATCTTGAAGTGCAGGTACATGCCCAGGGCAGTACCATGGTCAAAGACCGTTCCCCATTGGTCGAGTTTGCTGCAGTCGTAGTGCAGCTTGTCATCCCGATGGATGAATGGCCAAACATTGTCACCGTCGCCACCAGCGTTGTAAGTCAAGAATGAGAATGCATTGCACCCCTTGCCTGAAAGATAGTTGACGGCGCCGATCAGCCCCTTGCCTTTGCCGTTTTGCCAGGTGGGGTCACCTTGCTTCCAATCCTGTTCATGAGCAGCCCAGGTCTTCAGGGGTGCCTTTTTAGGGTTGCCGGCAACGGTATTATCAAAATCAGCAAATGCGAGCAGCGTTTCAGGAGCATCCGCACCGGCTTTGAGGAAGTACTCTTTCGATCCTGCGAACTGAAGATAGTGCTTGCCCACGTACTGCAGTCGCCCGTGAGCGCGCAAGTCGCGTCCCTGCTTGTCCGACGCTGTAATTTCGAATTTGCCTTGCTTGCCATCATAGGCTGCCAGTGGTTTCGATGGTGCCTTGGCATCCAAGGCCGCGTTTTTCCCTTGAACGAACGAGACTGAATACGACCACTCGCCCGCTTGATCGGGAGCGAATAAGGCACGCCAGACTGTTCCGTCCTGGGCGGACGTGTTGGCAGCGTTCCCGTCGGCAGCAAAGAAGCCGGGCACAATGACCTGTTGGCCACCGGAATGGGTGAAAGTCACCGTCATCCGGTCGTCGGTAAACGGATTCGGCGCGTTGTCTTGCTCATGAGCATAAGGGCCGCTCAGATCGAGTGTGACCTTGTGCCATACCTTCTGCTCTCCGCTGATGCGAACACTGCCGTCTCCATCGGGTTGGCGAGGCTCGTGCAGGGGCTTTGAACTGACTGGATTGGTTGGACTTGACGGACGGGAGTTCGCTGCTTGCGAGTTGGCAGCCCGCGCTTGTTCGGCCAAGTAGGGTTTGGCAGCGAGGCGAGTCTCGGCGTCTACCGGTGTGAAGGTGACTTCGCTCCAGCGTGCACGGCTATGCTGGTCTCCACCGACGCTGCCAATGGTCGAGCCGACGGCAATGATTGCACCTTCGGTAATATTGATGTTCTTCCAGGTGGCGTGATACTTCTTACCTTCCTCGGTCGTGCTCGGTGCCAAAGGGGATTGATAGTTGCCAATCTTCTCTCCATCGACGCTGACGACATAGTTCGATCGTCCATCGTTCTCCCCGACGGTTTTAAGCGTAACATCGTAGTGACCGGTGGGGTAGGGAAACGTGCGTTCGGCCGCACCACTGTTTGCTTGATCGGGATTGATCGCCAACCACTTTTCGCCATCGAGATAGTAGTTGCTGACCTTTCCGTCGGCGAACATGGTAGCGGGCATGCTCAACCCGGTTTGGTCGCCACTGCCCACTTGCTCGGTCGCTCGGGACTGAGTCGTCGCAGCCGCCGGAGCCGTCTGTACTGCCGGAAAACTCGTGGGCAGCTTTCCCGCCTTGATTTCCGCAGGAGGGCCTGCATCGTCAGGCCGCTGGAAATCGCGATCCGAGGTCATCAACCATTTATCGAACTCGAAACCATCTTCCCGCATCGAAAATGAAATTGTGTGCTCGCCCGCTTTCTCGATATCGAGGAAGATCTTGTAAGGCTCTCCACAGTGCACCTTTTCGGTGCGCTGCTTACTTTCCCAACGCCAAGCGTTTTTGCCCTGGCACCACTGGAGACGTTGGCCGCTTTCGGGCCATGTTCCGTCGATGCCCACATGCAATCCATTGTCTTCGCCGCCTGTTGAATAGGCCCGCACCCAGACGTAGTACCGACCTGGGTTTTGGACGTGCACTTTGTATGAGAGCACGGCCATTTTGCCTGGAGTAGGCGAGAAATTGGTGCCATGGATCAGTTTGTCGGCGTGGGTGCGACGAGTGTCCGGGAGGATTTCCAAGTAGGCGCCGCCGCTGGCCCCGGCAGAATGATTGGGATCGCCATCGGGCTGGACATCTGGCGTCGCCCCTTCGTGGGTCAGGTAGAACGCGCGCGCGTCCGTTTCCGTTTGACGAAAAAAGTGTTCGGCTTCGACGGCGACGAGACCGTCAACCTCGCCAAACACAAGGGAGTCGTCGACAATCGGCTGCTGCGCCCCGGCAAGCTGGCAGCAAGCCGCCAACAGCAGGACGGTGGGGAAAGCAATTCGATTCATGATTGATCTCAACGTAGGAGGGTTAGAAATAATCTCCGGGCCAACGGCCCAGCAATATGCCTGACAGGGCAACGCCCTGGGTACGTCAGTCGGGCCGTCGGCCCAGCATGGTCGAGGCCCGGGACCCGAAACCCAGCCCGTCGGGTCGGGTCGGGCTGGGCACACAGGTGGTCCTGTGGTTCGAAATCAGGTGTCGGTGATCGCGTCGGCAATGGCATTGGCCACCTCGGTGGTCGACGCAGTCCCGCCAATGTCGGGCGTTCGAACACGCCCGTCAGCGAGCACTTGAGCGACAGCACCTTCGAGTCTCACGGCTGCTGCCGTGCAGACGTCATCTCGATACCGGTCGCCGAGCCAATCGAGCATCATGGCGGCCGAAAGAATCGTCGCCATTGGATTGGCCACGTTTTTGCCAGCCAGTTGTGGCGCGGTACCATGGGAGGGTTGGAATAAAGCATGTTCCTCGCCGATCTCAGCGGAAGGTCCCAGTCCCAATCCACCAACTAAACCCGCCCCAAGGTCCGACAGGATGTCACCGAATTGGTTCTCCATCACCAGGACGTCAAAATCCCAAGGGTTTTGAACCATGTAAAGGCTCATGGCATCCACGTACACCGCACCGTTGTCGATGTCAGGATAGGATTTCGCCACGTCCATGAAGACTTCACGGAAGAACGCCATGCTGCGGAAAACATTTGCTTTGTCCACGCACGTGACCAGCTTCTTGCCATCACTCGGACGTCCATTGCGCCGTTGGGCTAAGCGGAATGCAAAATCAGAGACGCGCGACGTTCCCGCGCGGGTGATCACCATCGTGTCGGTGGCGACTTCCCGTCCAACCTTCGCACCACCTCCGAAGGAGGCAAACAAGCCTTCGAGGTTTTCACGAATGACGACGAAGTCGATGCCGGGCCCGTTGTCCTTCAGAACGCCGGGAGCACCTGGATAGAGTTTGACCGGCCGGACGGCGGAGTGAACGTCGAGCGCCCGGCGCAGTCCCACCATCATCGTCGGCTGAACTTCCGTACCGTCGGGAAACCGCACGTCGGGAAGACCAATTGCAGACAGCAGGACAGCATCGGCGTCGATGCATTCCTGCACGACCGCCTCAGGCAGCGTCACACCTGTCTCACGATACAGTTCTGCGCCTGCTCGATGGGGAGTGATCGCGAGTTGGAGGCCGGGTGTTTTGGCTTGCATTCGGTCCAGCACGATGCAGGTGGCATCCATGCATTCCGGCCCGATCCCATCGCCAGGTAAAGCAGCGATATTGTAGGTTTTCATCAACTAGCTCCCCAACAGCATCAGTCGACGGACGTCTTTCGACTCGACCCAGTCGGAGACCGTGGCATCAAAATCCAAAAAGTGAGGTGTCAATTTATGGTCAGCGAACGCTGCCGCATCGGTATAGGTTTCATACAACGCGAACGTCGCCGGATCCGATTCCGCGACGAGCACGTCGAACTGATGACAGCCAGGTTCACGGTCAACGGAGTCGCGTGCTTGTTCCAAGACACGCGTTTGAAACGCATCGACATGTTCAGGCTTGATGCGAAACGTAACCGCGATCGCAAAGGTGGGTTGGCTCATGGTTGTCCTAAGTAGTGCAGGCTGCCGGCCTGCAATGGAAAGGGAAATGGCTCACAGGTCGGCGACCTGTGCGTCGGTGAGGTAACGGGTCGGTAAACCGCGCAGCATCAAAAACAACTTTGCAGTTTCTTCAAGTTCTTCGATTGCGTAGACGGCTTGGTCCAAGTCAATTGCGCCGATGACGGGGCCGTGGTTGGCGAGCAAGGCACCTCGTGAGGACTTTGCGGCGCGCCCCACAGCATCGGCCAGCTCTTCGTCGCCTGGGGGAAAGTAGGGGACGAGAGGCAACTTGCCAACTCGCATAACGAAGTACGCCGTGATCGGCGGAATCGCGTTGGCAGGGTCGATGTCTGCTAAACAACTGACGGCGACTGACCACGTTGAATGCAGATGAACGACCGCCTGCTCTTGGGATCGAGCATTGTAATAGGCCAGATGCAGAAACGATTCCTTCGAAGGCGGCTTTCCCGACAGTAAATTCCCGACCGAATCAAGCCGCGAAATTTCGTCGGGGTCCAGACGCCCCAAGCACGAATTCGTGGGTGTCACGAGGACGCCGTCGGGCAGTCGGACGCTGATGTTGCCGGAACTGCCTGCGGTCAAGCCACGCTCATAAATTGAACGTCCCTGCTGCGCCATCCGTTCACGCAATTCTCGTTCACTCATGGTGACGTCTCCAGTGCATCAAAAAAGAAACGGGGGCCACCGAAATTGCCGGACTTCAACGCTAGTGATATTGAAGGGGAACCCGTGGAGGTTACCCATGGTACCCCCGGCGCAATTTCGTATCCAATCCGCACTGCGGGAATCTTTAACGCCCCGACGACTGTGCCCGATGTCTCGCCACCGGCCACAATGAGTCGTCTGATTCCACGCTCAGCCAGCCCACTGGCAACTGATGCGAAAATCGATTCGGTGCGACTGGCCGCCTCCCACTCACCCCAGCGGGCACGCGCCGCCGCGACAACTTCCGGGTTTGCTGCCGAGCTGATCAGCAACGGTTGATTGGATTGACTCCACTGCTCCTCGCACCAACGCAGCGTCTCTTCGGCAATCAAGTCCGGCGACGCCTGGTCAGCAACATTGAGGTGCCATGCCGGGTGCGTTTTCTCAAACTCAGCAACCTGGATGCGAGTTGCATCGGAACAACTGCCTGCCAACACCACGCAGTTGTCGCTGGTCGCTCCGCGATCAGTGCCGTTAAACGCGACGCGATCGCTGGCGTTCATCGCTCCTGCATCCCAACGTCCTGAGCGACGAATCCCGATCGCCTCAGCCCAGTAACGAGCGATGGCCGAACCGCCCGTTAACAGCAGGTGCTCGCTCGCCAACGAGGCGGCGGACTGCAGGTCGTCGTCAGTGATCGCGTCGACGACAATGCGAGATGCACTCGCAGGCTCTCGCCGGGCATGCGTTGACAGCCAACCGGCCGGGCACGCTGTCTGGGCTTGGAGGACGCGAACCAGGTTGCTGTCGGTCATCGGATTGAGCGGGTGATCACGCATCCCGCTCTCGCTCAGCAGCACTCCATTGACAAATAGGTGGCCGCAATGCACGGTGCGTCCATTCTCCGGAAACGCGGGGCAGAAGAATAGCTGCTCGACACCTAATTCTGCCGCTAACGCGTCGGCTACCGGACCGATATTTCCCTGGTTGGTGGAATCAAAAGTCGAGCAATATTTATAGAAAAAGCGATCAGCACCCCAGGATTGGAGAAAGTGAAGGGCGTCCAGAGATTGCTTGACGGCTTTGTCGGCGGCAATGGAACGTGACTTCAGTGCCACCACGACTGCGTCGGCGTCCTGGAGATCGATGCGTTGGTCCGGATCGGGAACTCCGAAACACTGGATCACCCGCCGACCGGCGCGCACCAGCATCGAACACAAATCGGTGGCTCCCGTGTAGTCGTCGGCGATGCAGCCGAGTCGTCGCGACATCATCGCGCTCCCTCATCACCTAGGATCGCAATCGCACGCACGGGGCAACCATCGCCGCCGCTGATGTTCAAAGGCAGTGCGATAAACTCAAACTCCGCCCCGGTGAGCTGATCGAGATTTGCGAGGCCCTCGACGATCACCACGTTACCGCGAAACAATGTCTGATGGACTTCGGTTAATTCAATTCGATTGTTGACGTCGGCGACCGACGGCGGCTCAACACCAATCAGAGCGACTTGCATTTGGACCAGCCACTGCGCTAACTCGAGTGAGATCCGAGGCAGCTCGTCGCGGTACGCGGGCGTGCCAAAACGCCGATGCCAATCCGTCCGAAAGATCAGTCGATCGCCCGCAAATACTTCCCCGATCGATTCCACCACCTCGTCAACCGTAATCAGATGACGCGGGGGTGTGTCGGGCAAGTTCACCAAGCGTGCTGCCCCGCAACATACCGAGAGGTCTTGTGCGTCCAAGGTTGCTCCTGCGGGCAAGAAATGCCTTGGCGCGTCCATATGTGTGCCCGCATGGGAGTACAGCGACAGCGTTGTTGCGTTCCAGCCCTCGGTTTCGATTGTCTTACATGATTTTATTTCAACGCCTGGCATCGTCCCCGTCACCGGGAGGCTCAAGTCGATGACACGCTTCATCGTTTCCGGGGGAGGACAGGCTCGCTGCGATCGGGGGCGGGCTGCGGTTGGAGATTTCGTCGCGATAGGGACGCGTGAAGGCTCGATTGGCTGTGTGCGAAAGCCACCCGCCGACTCATAGGCGGCTTCGACAACCTGCAACGTTTTTCGGTATTCGTCCGGGGACGTCTCGCACACGGCGTGTCCGTCGAGCACGTCAAGAAAATGTTCTTGGCAGGCCATCACGCAGTCGCCAGCAAAGCCATGACGCGTGTGAACGTAGTCGTGGTGGTTGGCGGGCTGGCCGAGCTGATGGATGGTGATTTCGCCGTCGGGTGAAAGCGTGATGGTACCGCCGTCGGCTTCGGCGCAAAATCGACCAAACGTGTACCTGGGATCTTCACAATCGGATTCGTTGTAGCGATTGGCGTCCCAGACCGCGATGACACCGTTGTCCATTTCCAAAGTCAACAGGCACGCATCTTCACCCTGGATCACATCGTTGATTCGCCGCAACCTCGCCGAACACTCCGCGACCTCGCCGGCAAGATAGCGAAACGTATCGATGAAATGCACGCCCGTCTCTTGGATCAGCAATCGCGGCATGGTGCGGAAGTAAGGCTGACGCCCCAGATATGCGTCCGCCCCCCAACCGTCTCCCATTCGCGTACGCATGGTGAGCGTATGCAGTTGATGCCCGATGACGCCGCTGTCGAGCAGCCGTTTGATTTCGCGGTACCAGGGCTGAAACCGGAAGTTTTCATGCACCATGAACGGAGCGCCCGCCGAAGACGCCATTTCCAGGATCAGCGATGCGCTAGCGAAATCGTTTGCTAAGGGCTTTTGGCAGATGATCGGTAGCTGACGCGGTATGACCTGCCGCATCAGCTCCAATCGGTGCGTGGGTCCTGTCGCGATATCAACGAAGTCAATATCACGCAGCGCCAGCGCGTCGGCAATGTCAGTAAAGACATGTTCGATGCTGTACTTGTCTGCCGCCGCGTTGGCCTTGTCTGCGTCTGTATCGCATACCGCCACGATGCTCGCTCGCGCGCTCCGCTTCCAAGCATCCAAGTGAAAGTCGCTAAAGTAGCCGGCGCCGATCAGCAGGCCGTGACGGTGGTGTGGATTAGGCGTCGGCGATTTGGGTGAGAGACTCATCAAGCGGACTCCTGTAGCGGCACGGTCGGATCAATGCGAAACCACATGCCGATCGCGATCAAGTTCAACGCTGCCGCAATGTAGAAAAAAGGTAAGGGGGAACCCGTCCAGTTCAGCAGATACGGGAATGCCAGCGAGGTCACAAAGGCCCCGATATTCCCCGCCATATTCATCATCCCCGAGACCAATCCTGCTCTCGATTTTCCGATGTCCACGCAAGTGCTCCACGATGGCGAAAGCGTCATGTCGGCACCGAAAATACACAGACTGAACCACATCGACGAAGACAAAGGTGTCGATGCGTAGGCGCTTCCAACGATCCCGATCCCCGCCAGGGCGAATCCGGTTGCTGCAGGTAAACGCCGCGATAACCGCCAATTGCCCCCGGCGTACAACCGATCAACCCACCAGCCTGCGGTCCAGTTTCCTAACGCGCCAAAGATCATCGGCACGGCGGTGAACAAACTCGCTTCCATGCCAGTTAAACCGTAACGACTCATCAACTGCGGAAAGAACCAAGTCAAGCCAAAGAAGAAGATAAAGTTGGAAGCGAAGTACTGCATGCACAACGCACGAACATTGCCCGAGCGAACAAGGGTGTGCGAGAACGAGGACGCATTTTCATTGGCCTGGGACGGTGCCGATTCAGTCTGCCGGTTGGCAAGGATGTAATCTCGTTCGTCGCTGCCAAGCCAATCGGCGTCGACAGGGTCATCACGAAAGAACACGAACCAGAGAATCGACCATACCAACCCGACGGCCATTAAAATGACGAACGTGGGTCGCCAGCCGAACTGCGAGATCATGGCCGCGACAACAGGCAGCGTGACTGCTGCACCAATTCGTGAACCCGAAAAATTGATTCCTTGGACGAGTCCCCGTTCCTGCATGGGGATCCACGAATACATGGCCCTTGCCATACCGGGAAACGCACCCGCTTCACCGGCGCCAAACAGGAAGCGAACGACCAACATGGTCACCAGCGATCCTGCGGCGGCGGTCAATCCTGTGAAGACCGACCAAACTGCGACAATGCCTGCCAAGACACGTCTCGGTCCCAAACGATCGGCCAGCAATCCTGCGGGCGTTTGGAACAATGCGTAGCCCAGCGAGAAGGCTGCAAATACCCAGCCCATCTGCTGGTCGCTGAGCAAGAGTTCGTCGGCGACGTCTTGCTTGGCCGCTGAAATGCACACTCGGTCGACATACAGTAGCACCGACAACATGAATGTTGCCGCAACTAAAATTGCGCGTGCTGGTAATCGCATCCGGGCGGGCTCGTGGGGCAAGGGGATTCGACGTGATGAATCGATCCAGCAACCTTAGCAGCGACAAATCGTCGGTTCCATTGTATAATTTCGTTCTTTCATTCAAAAATTGCTAATGAACAATGTCCGACTTCGAACATCTTCGCACCGATTCGCTGACGATGCAGCAGATCAGCACGTTTTGCCATGTCTACGAGTGTGGCGGATATGCGGGAGCGGCGGAAACACTCGGTCTGGCCGGGCCGACCTTATGGGAGCAGGTCAAGACGCTCGAAAAGATCTACCAAACCAAGTTATTTAGCCGTTCGGGACGGAACATTGTGCCAACGCCAAGCGGCAATGCGCTCTACGAGATGCTGCGCCCACTTCTAGCCAGTGTCGCGTCGACGTTTGACCGCTTGGCCGAGCAGGTGGAGCAATCCACCCCTCATCTGCGCCTGGTGACCGGATCGCGGATGATGATGGAAGAACTCGGCGCGCCACTATTTCGGTTTCAAAAGAAGTTTCCAGACGCCAAAATGCGATTGCGGACGGCCGACAACGCGACCGCGCAGCGACTGATCCTCGAAGGGCATGCTGATTTAGCGTTGCTCATTGAACCGCCACAAAATCTGATTGCAGATGGTATCGACTACCAATCTCTGTACCCGCTGGAATACTTGGCCGCCCTTCCGCCTCGGCATCGTTTAATCCGCCAGCAACGATTAACTTTGCAGGACCTCAGTGATGAGCCATTGATTGTCGGCAGCGCCCAGACGATCGGCCGCAAGCAATTTGAACAGGCTCACTTTCGGCTGGGGATCGCCCAACCCACCAACATTGTCGCCGAGACGGATAACAGTGCCGTCACGATTGCCTGTGTTCGCGCGGGACTGGGGATTGGTGTCATCGCCAGTCGTGCCGGGGGGCAACTGACGCGTCACGTCAAGACTCGCTCGCTCGCCAATGAGATCGGCCAAGTCAATGTTGTGGCTGCGTTCCGCAAGGGCCGCCAACTGACAAACGCCCTCCAGTCCCTGGTCGATCTGATCCGCGACCTGTCGTCGACGATGTGAGAGTTCTGCTGCCGAGCTCGCGGCGTTGCCCGGTGCCTACCGTCCCGAGAGACTCGCCTGCTCCGGTCCGCCCAGAAGCTCGAGGATTTGTTAACATGACCGCCATGGATGATATTGACCTCGACATTGATGAGCTCGACGAGGCGGACGATGTTGCGTTCGCTGGCGAGGCTGACGTAGCGCCACCGGATGAACTTGGCGGTGAGGCGGCCATCCGCGGCCGGCGAATCACGATCGTTGGTCGGCTGGGTGGGATGAATCGGCGGGAAGCGACCAATTTGTTGAGGTCCTATGGGGCCGTCGTGGTCGAATCGGATTCTGCCGCGGTGGACTGGATCGTGATCGGCGCCGAGGAATCACCGCTGGCCGAAGCGGAATTGATCGAGGAGGCGACGCGGCGGCGCGGTTTACCGAGCCAATCGCTCATTCTACATGAGACCGATCTATGGCAGCGGCTGGGATTAGTTGATAGCGAACACTCTGTTCGTAAACTGCACACGCCCGCCATGCTGGCCCAGTTGCTCGGTGTTTCGGTCCGCGTGATCCGACGCTGGCATCGCCGTGGGCTGATCAAGCCCGTACGCACGTTGCATCGATTGCCTTATTTCGATTTCCAAGAGGTCGCGACGGCGCGGCGTTTAGCGGCTTGGGTGGCCTCCGGTGCCAGTCCTGAAGCGATCGAGCGACGGTTGCTGCAACTGATCGAGATCGTTCCTGATCTTCGCCGGCCTTTGGACCAGCTATCCATTCTGGTCGAAGGCAAGCACGTTTTGTTGCGTCAGGGAGAGGGACTGATTGAACCGGGCGGGCAGCTCCGTTTTGACTTTGACCATCTCGGCCAAGCTGCCGCCGAGTTGGACTCGCCGCACAGCGATCCAGACCCTACCGTTTCAATTCGTTTTCCGGGACCGGCAGCGGAGCGTTCGCTCGCCTTTCCGCCAGTCGACGACTTGGACATCGACGCTGAGCGTGATGACGAGCTGTTGATGTCCGCATACGCGGCCGAAGACGATGGGGATCTCGCGTACGCCGTCGATTGCTACCACGCATTGCTGGCTCGAGACGGCAGTCGAGCTGACTGGCATTTCCAGATCGGGGAATTGCTATACCGGATGGGTGAAGTCATTGCCGCCCGGGAGCGATACTATGCCGCACTGGAAGTGGATCCGGATTTCGTCGAAGCTCGCTCGAGCTTGGCGGGGGTGCTCGCCGAGACCAACCAGCTCGAGTTGGCCGTGGCGGCTTATCGAGGTACCTTGGCGCTGCACGATGACTATGCCGATGTGCATTACAATCTAGCGCGCCTGCTCGATCAGCTCGATCGACCGATCGAAGCCGAACGGCATTGGCAGCGTTTCCTCGAACTCGCCCCAGGCAGCCCATGGGCCGACGAGGCCCGCGGACGTTTGGAACTACCCGATAACGAGTTATCGTAATTGGACACCACCGAAATCCACAGTCGCGTTCGAGAATCACTCGATCAACTGCGCCGCGAGTTGATCGCCGACCGGGGAGACTCCAATCATTGGACCGGGCGATTGTCCGCGTCGGCGCTGAGCACCGCGACTGCTATCAGCGCACTGAGTGCGGCGTATCTTCGTAGCCGGAACGCTCCGCCGGTGCGAGCAGACAGGCGTGACTCTCGACGGGGGAAGCCGTCGGTCGACCATGCCAGATATCTTGAGTTGATTCGACGCGGCTGTGATTGGCTGGATACTCAACAGAATGCGGATGGTGGTTTTGGTGATACCGATCTAAGCCATTCCAACATCGCAACCAGTTATCTCGTACTGGCGGCGCGCACGCTCGCGGCACGTTGTCTCAGCAATGAACATCAGGGTTCACAGTTCGCTGCGTCGCAGGCTGCATTGCAAGCCTATTTGGATACCGCCGGCGGGATCCCGGCGCTGCGTGAGCGATATGGCAGTGACAAGACGTTCGTCGTCCCGATCTTGAATAATTTGGCAATCGCGGGTCTGGTGCCGTGGTCCGAGGTGGCAGCATTGCCCTTTGAAGCGGCGGTTTTTCCCCAGTCGATGTATCGTTTTCTGGGAATGCCGGTGGTCAGTTACGCGGTCCCGGCACTGGTTGCGATTGGGCAAGCCAAATTCTGTCGTTCGAGTTGCCTGCCGCCATGGTCTTGGGTGCGTCGATCAGCGATGAATCCTGCGCTCAAGGTGCTTGAGAAAATGCAACCGGGCAGTGGTGGGTATCTCGAGGCGACGCCCTTGACCGCATTCGTCGTGATGTCGTTGGTCGATACGCTGAGCACTTCGCCGCTGCCCAACGCGAACCGTGACCGCGTTATCGCAAGCGGTCTACGGTTTCTGGAGGAATCGGTTGATGAAGCAGGCAGTTGGCCAATTGATACGAATTTAGCGACCTGGGTTACGTCTTTGTCGGTCGCAGCGCTGGCAAATGATCCCACTGACAAGCGGGAGTGGTCCAGCGAGTTGCTGGTGGGTTGGCTGTTGTCTTGCCAGCACCGCCAGCGGCATCCATTCACGGGTGCCGACCCAGGGGGCTGGGGGTGGACGGATCTGTCAGGGGCGGTTCCCGATGCTGATGATACGCCCGGTGCGATCATTGCGCTTTCAAAGCTGCGAGATTTCGTCGACCCGCAGCAAACCGCTCAAATCGATGCAGCCTGTGCGGCTGGCAAAAAGTGGCTGCTTGGATTGCAGAACCGCGACGGCGGTTGGCCAACGTTTTGTCGGGGCTGGGGCAAGTTGCCGTTTGACCGTAGCAGTACCGACTTGACCGCCCATGCGATCCGTGCATTCGCGTTGATGCCGACATGTGCTCAGAGCGAAGCGTCTGTCCAGCGAGGAATCCGGTTTCTACGCTCCGCTCAGCAATCCGATGGGTCCTGGTTGCCGCTGTGGTTTGGCAACCAAGATCGGCCTGCAGAAGATAATCCGATTTATGGCACCGCCAAGGTGCTCGTGGACGCTTCTGACGACTTGGGCAGTGATGCGATTGTTCGCGGCGTGCAGTACCTCCTCCATAGTCAGAATGCAGATGGGGGGTGGGGTGGTGGTTCCTCCGTCGCAGGCTATTTCGCGTCTGGCGATTCTCCGCCGGCAACGTCGAGCGGGGATGTCATCACCAGTACGATGGAAGAAACTGCCTTGGCAGTCGAGGCTTTAGCCAGTCTGTGGGGTTACATGTCCGTGCAGGAGTCCGCCAAAAACCCGGAATTCTCGCCGAAAACCCCTTCCCTGACCGCAGCGACCCGAGACGCTATACTGGCGGGCTCTGATTGGCTGGTTGGAGCGGTTGCCGCTGGGCGTCACCACGTTGCTTGGCCAATCGGTTTTTACTTTGCCAAATTGTGGTATCACGAACGCCTGTACCCCCTGATTTTCACCACCGCTGCGCTTGGTCGCGTTGCCACGTTGCCTTTTATTTGCGGTGCCGAACACGACGACACTCCTTAGGGTAATCATTTTGTCGACTGGACATCCCACCACTCGAAGCGAAACGAAGCGACACGATCCGTCTGGCGGCGAACCGTCGCGTCGTCAACGCCGCAATACGAGTAACCTGAAGGACGTTCCCGATACGCTCGCGATGCGTGAGAGTCTGCGGGATCGCTGCCGCGAGGTTGCCGATCGGCTCGACCGCGATCATCCGTTAACCAAGGATGAGATGGAACAGGTCGCACGCCAGATGCTCACCGAAGCGGATTTGCCGGAGGGGCTTCTGGGCTGGACGATGGTGAACATCAGCAGTGCTTTTTGGCGACACCAGTTGTCGTCGGTGCCCCCGGAGCGAAGGCTGTTTCTGCTGCCACACTGCCTCAAGCACGCTGAGGGCTGTCCCGCAGACTACGATCAGTTTGGTATGAACTGCAAGCAATGCGGAGCCTGCAGCATCGCGGATTTCCGAAGTGTCGCAGAAGACATGGGATACCGTGTGCTCGTCGCAGAGGGCTCCCCGGTCGTGATGAAGATTATCGTGGGCGGTTATGTCGATGCGGTTGTCGGTGTCGCTTGTTTGAACGTGCTCGAGAAAGCGATCGACAAAGTCTTGCTGGCGGGCATTCCATGCATGGCCGTGCCGCTGCTCTCGAGTGATTGTCGCAACACAAAAGTGGATGAGCCGTGGGTGGAGGAAATGATCCGCACACCGTATGTCCCCGCAGCTGCCAAGACTCGGAGCTACGTGCATTTGATGCGTTCAGCTGGAAATCTGTTTGGCCGTGATACGCTGCACCGGCTCGCTCCACCGATGCGTGGGATTGGGCTAGCCGATCCGGCGGCGGGCGAGAATAGTGCCACCCATCAAGCGGCTATCTCGCAGGCTGCCGGTGTCGACGGAGCCGTCCAGCGTCTCCAAGGCGAAGTCCCGGACTATGCCGCCGAGGCGATCACGTCCGATCGGCTAGCGGGGGTGGATCCGATCGCCGCAACGGAGGCAATCGCCTACGACTTCCTCGCCCGCGGAGGCAAACACTCGCGTCCATTCATTACCCTCGCGGCCTATGACGCTGCGATGGGCGGCGACGCGACCTCCAGTGACGGGGAAACCAATGCTGCTGGATTCCCGGATGCTGTCCGGCGTGCGGCCCTGAGTATTGAGACGTTCCATAAGGCGAGCCTCGTGCATGATGACATTGAGGATGACGACTCCTATCGGTATGGGCAGCCCGCTGTTCATCATCGATTCGGCATTGCCTCAGCGATTAACGTCGGTGACTATTTGATCGGTCTGGGATATCGCTTGCTCAGCCGTGACATGGTCGGGGATCAAGTCGATGCAGCAACCCGGGTGGACCTGCTCGATTCACTGGCCGCTGCCCACGTCCGCTTATCCGAAGGCCAGGGCGCCGAACTGTTGTGGCGAGACGCGAAGGATCGGCGTTTGCAGCCCATCGATGCTCTGAAAATTTATGCTTTGAAAACATCACCAGCCTTCGAAGCGGCGCTCTACAGCGGCGTGCGGATCGCTGGTGACGCTGCGGAACTCGTCGAGCCAATTCGTCGGTTTTCTCGTAATCTCGGGGTCGCTTTTCAGATCATTAACGATCTCAATGATTGGATCGGAGATGATTCGAATAAACTCACCGCGGGTGCCGACGTGATCGCTGGGCGGCCGACACTCCTATGGGCGTTGGCGCTGCAACACTTGGACGATGATGACCAGGAAACTCTGCTGGGGCTCGCCAGTGATGACTGTGAGATGACCGTGCGTGAGCGATTGCAGACTGCGGAGAGGTTGTATCGCAAGGCGGGGGTATTTGATCTGTCGCTGCAATTGGTCGACAAACATCAAGCGCGCGCCGAGCAAGTTGCCGACGAGCTGGAGAGCGAACCACTTCGCAGGCTCTTGTACTTCCTCGTCGACACGGTGCTCGAGCGTCCCGAAATGCCGACGCCCGCGACGGTCACGTTGTCCGCAGCAATGCCGGTCGCCTAGCCGAGTTGTCGAATGCGTCGGCGAGTCTGTCCTAGGCACGTGCCCAACCTTTTGGAGAGTCACAGGTCCGAGTCTCGGAGAGACTTGGCTGCTCACTAACGAATACCCCGTTTGGTGTCACCACCCTTCGCTCGAATGTGGAATCCGCTGCCTGGCGATGGTAGCGACCGCCAGCCCACCAGTTGCCCACCCCTCCCGGACCGCTTCATGCCCTCTCCATCCGACTCGCCGCTGCGTCGCCACATCGATATTGATTCGCTCATTTCGCAGTTCTATCCAGACTCCGATACACTCGCAAAGTTTGAGCAAGTCACCGCTTGCCCACCGCCTTTTGATCAACTGCTCGATCATAATAGTCACATGACGGTGACGGTTGAGGCGTTTCATGAAGAACAGGTTAACGTGGTCGTGCACCGGAGTTGCAACCGCATGCCTGACGGTACGGCGGTCTGGCAGGATGATCCAGCACTGCAGCGTGAGGGACGCCGCTCGATCGCTGAACAGACGGTTTCCTACTCGCGTGAGATCACGCTCGTAACCCAGGGCACTGGCAAGATCGTCCAGTATGGTCTGGTGCGACTGGATCCATCCACAATCGGCCACGATGTGTGGATGGAAATCGCTAGCGAAGGCATTCCACTCGGACGAGCTTTGATCAACCACAACGTGCTGCGCTCAGTCGAGTTAGATCGGTTATGGAAAATTACTCCCGGTAGAGCACTGGCGTCATTCTTGAAAACCGCTCCCAACGAGATTGTCTTCGGCCGGACGGCACTCATCCGCTGCAACGACCAACCCGCCATCGAGTTGGTCGAGATTGTGCGTGAGTAGCCGAGTCTCTCCGAGACTCGGAAATAGGATAGACTGAAAGCGGTTGCTTTCATTTTTTCCTCAGCGTCTCGGAGAGACGCTGCTACTCAGGTTGCTCCCATGAACCAGGACGACCTTCGGTTCTTTGATAGAGACGAAGATTTTTGTGTGTTTGAAGAGCGGGCGTTGCCACATTGGATGCAGGCAGGAACGTTATGCTTCATCACGTGGCGTCTCCATGATGCGCTGCCCGGTGAAGTCTACGATCGAATCGATCGTGAAGTCGCTTCACTACTGAAATCACACACGATTGCTTGCGACGAGACTTGGTCTGAGTACCTATCGAAACTCGACCTGAAAACGCGCAGCCAGATGCAATGGAAACTGTTCATGATCCGCGATAAATTTCTAGATCAAGGTTGGGGTCGCTGCCCGTTGCGAGAACCTCAGCATGCCGAAATCGTACTCAATAGTTTGCGTCACTTTGATGAGGATCGCTACTTTCTAACCGACGTCGCTGTGATGCCCAACCATCTTCACTTCATTGCTGCTTTTCAAAGTCAAGACGCGATGTTAACCCAGTGCGAAGCATGGAAGCGATTTACTGGTCGGACCGTTCACCGAATGGAGGGGCGCAGGGGCGAGTTCTGGCAAGTCGATCAGTTTGATCATCTGATTCGAAGCGAAGCTCAGTTTTCACACTTCAAGAAATATATTGCGGACAACCCATCGCAAGCCGGGCTAAGCGAAGGCGATTTCCTGCACTTTCACAAGCCCTTGCAAGTTGAGTAGCCGAGTCTCTCCGAGACTCGGAAATACGGTATTCTGAAAGGCGTTGCTGTCTCATGTTCCTCAGCGTCTCGGAGAGACGCTGCTACTTCAATGATGTTTCTCAGCGTCTCGGAGAGACGCTGCTACTTTTCTCATGTCGGTCAGCGTCTCGGAGAGACGCTGCTACTCAGGAGCGTGGGACTTCGATACCCCGCATCATGGCACGTAGTTCTTCATCGACTTGTTTGCCTTCGATTTCTGCTTCGGCTGTCAACTGTACACGGTGGCGGAGGACTGGCAGGGCGATGCGGCTGACATCGTCGGGGACGGCAAAATCGCGAGCAGAAAATGCTGCCAGTGTTCGGGCTGCTTGCATCAGCGAGATACCTGCTCGCGGTGAGGCGCCGATATGGAACCCGGGCCAGTCGCGTGTGGCCCGCACTAGCGAGCTGATATAGGAGACTAAGCTGTCTTCGATTCGTACTCGACTGCATGTCTGGATCGTTTGCACTACCAGTTCTGGATTCATGACGCGATTGACCTCGTCCTCCAATCGCTGGTTAAAATCAATTTGTTGTGAATGCAGCTTGAGAATCTCGGTCTCTTCGGCTGCGGTTGGATAATCCACGTTCAATTTGAACATGAACCGGTCCAGCTGCGCTTCAGGCAAGTTGTAGGTGCCTTCACTCTCGAGTGGGTTTTGGGTCGCCAGCACCAGGAAGGGACGCGGCACTGGATGCGTCACGCCGTCGATCGTGACACTGTATTCCTGCATGATCTCCAATAACGCTGCGTGCGTTTTTGCCGGTGAGCGGTTGATTTCATCGGCCAGTAAGAGCTGCGTGAAGACGGGGCCAGGACGAAAGCGAAATTCGCTCTTCTGCATGTCGAACACCGGCGCTCCCGTGATGTCCGAAGGCATCAGGTCGGCGGTGAACTGAATCCGGCCAAACTCGCAGCCCAGAATCCGGCCGAGCGTGCGCACGAATAGGGTTTTGCCGAGGCCGGGAACGGATTCGATCAGCACGTGTCCGCCTGCGAACAGCGCCGTCAGCGTTCCCAACACCAGTTCGTCTTGACCGACGTACAGTTTGGCGATTTCAGCTTGAATCCGCTCGAAGAGTTCCCCCACGGCTTGGAATTCAGGATCAACCGCCAGTGCCTCATCAGGTGTGGGCGGTAGCACGGGCGGTAGATACGGATCACTCAAAGTTGCAGTCTCAGGCTGGCGGGGAATTCGAGCAAGTGTTCCAAAAATGATAACCGATCAACCGGTGTTGCGTCCCACCTGAAGGCCATCGGGGGCAAAAATTTGCCGCCCGCCATCGACCGGCAAGCAGACGCCCGTGATGAAGGTGCTCTCACAAAGAAATGCCACGGCAGCGGCGACATCTTCGGGTTCTCCGATCCGCCCCACCAATGTGCTGGCGATCAACCGCTGGCGTGTTTCTTTATCGACGTCGTCGGCCAACATCACAGGCCCAGGTTGTACGCAGTTCACGCGGACTCCGCCATGTTGGCTCCCCAGTTCCACGGCCAGTGACCTCGTCATCGTTTCGACTGCCCCTTTGCTGGGGAAGTATGCTGCATGATCAGCATAGGGACGCCCTGTCGCCCAATCACCAATATTCACAATCGAACCACCGGATGGTTGCCGTAGCATGATCCGGCCCGCTGACCGGGCACAAAGCAGTGAGGCGACTGTGTTGATTTGAAAGTACCTCCGAATCTCGTCTCCGGTGATCGTGTTGAGCGGTTTCGGTGACCAGATTGCCGCACTATTAACAAGAATGTCCAAGCGACCGAAGTGCTGCGAGGTTTCCTGGACGATGCGGTCGCAGGTCTCATCTCGTTCGAGTGAGCCCGTCACCACGATGGCATCTCGCGCAAACCGTTCAGGCCACAAACTCGCGGCTTCGGTGGCCTCGGCAACGCTGGAATTCGCGTGCAATGCGACATGGCACCCTCGCCTGGACAGTTCCTCTGCGATCGCCCGCCCTACGCGGGGTGCACCACTGCCAGTGACGAGTGCCACCGGTGCGTCGCAGTCAAAGGTCTGTTGCAAGGGTGTCATCTTGATTCTCCCGCAATGGTGTCCATCACGCTGCCGTGTAGCCCGACGGCTCCGTCGGTCTGAGCGGGGCTCAGGTCTCTCTTCTCAGCACGGGCGGACCCCTCGCTCGCCAATTACACGCTGACTTCTTCGCAGGACCCAGTGACTTCAAAACCGAGATCGGAGATCATGTCGTAGTCGGCCTGGGGGGCTTGACCCTGCGTCGTCAAGTAATCACCGACGAACAAACTGTTGGCGACGTACAGGCCCATCGGCTGGAGCGAACGCAGGTGCAGTTCGCGCCCGCCGGCAATGCGTAGCTCGCGGCTGGGCGCGACGAAGCGGAACATAGCGAGAGCTTTCAGAGCATCTTGCGGGGACAGGGAATCGGTGCCTTCCAGCGGCGTGCCATCGATCGCATTGAGGATGTTCACTGGAATCGACTGCACTTCCAATTCCGCGAGATCAAATGCCATCGATACGATGTCGGCTCGTGATTCGCCCATCCCGATGATTCCACCGCTGCACATCTCCATGCCCGCGTCGCGGACGTTGCGAAGGGTCTGAACACGGTCGGCATACGTGTGCGTGGTGCAGATCTTCGCGTAGTGCGTCTCACTGGAGTTGAGGTTGTGATTGACGCGGTCGACTCCGCAGGCTTTGAGTCGCTGGGCTTGCTCGGCGGTTAGCAATCCCAGGCACGCACAGATATCCAAGCCGTACTTCTGCTTGATTTCTGGGACGATCGTTTCCACCGCGACCATCTCGCGCTCATTGGGGCCCCGTGCACTGATGACCAGGCAGTAGGTCTTGGCACCTCGTTGGGCGGCGACACCGGCCGCGGCCATCAGGTCATCTCGCTTGAGAATATTATATTTCGGTACCGGAGCTTCGGAGACTTTGGACTGACTACAGTAGTGGCAATCCTCGGGGCACAAGCCGCTCTTGGCATTCATCAAGAAATAGAGCTGGACGGAGTTTCCAAAGTAATGATGACGGATGCGATAACCCGCAGCCAAGATTGCCGGCAAATCGAGGTCGGACGCTTCCACGATCGATAGCGCCTGCTCGCGCGAAATCGGACGTCCATCGAGGACCTGAGATGCCATGGCATCGAAAGTACCCGGAGGCGAGAACGAAACGGGAGCAGCAGAAGTGGCGACACTCATCGGGATGGACCCAAGGAATAGGCGAAAGGAATGACAATAACTGACAAATTGGGCTCAAAAAGCGAGCTTAGGACGGCCGACCATCGTGGCCTCTCGCGGCCCGATCGGCAAGAGGGGCCACCGCCAAGCGACGGCCTATCGCGATTGTGCCCGATGCAGTACGACGTCAGGTAACATCCATCGACCAGCCGTGGTGAGACGGGTGGGAGCGGATGCCGTTTCCAGTCGTACCTGCACTTGCCGGCGTGAGCTCAGTGAGCAAACGCATCCTTGAGTTTCGCTTCGTCTTCGTGTGACAGATTGGTGGAGATCACTTCGAACTCAGGAGCCTCCTTGAAGGCTTCGACAACCCGGTCAGTGGTGGCCTGACCATTGAGCAAGAACAGTGCCGACGTGCCCTCGGTGACCTGGCCGCGAACCTTCTCTAGGAAGTCGTTTCCAATCCCGTAATCGGCGAAAGCTCCCGAGAGTGCTCCCATCGCGGCTCCGAACGCCGCACCTAGAAATGGGACGAAGAAAATGCACCCGAACAGCATCCCCCAAAACGCGCCGTACCAGGCTCCGCCGCAGGCACCTTGGCCATGGATGGTCTTGGGTTTTTTCTTGCCCTCAGGCCAGGAGACAATCGCTGCGTCTTCAATCTCAAGCAAATGCTGCTTCTGCAATCCAATTGCGATTTCCATGCCCTTGCTCGCACCTTCAGGGGTGTGGAACTTGAGAACTACCAGTGTCGAGGCCATCGTCGTTTTCCTATTGTGTGAAGTCGCATTCGGTCAACCAATCCAAGTTTTGCGATTGTAGCGTACCGCGGCAGAAGGATGGGACTGGCAGTCAAACAATGGATTCGCCGAGAAATCGGGATACGCAGAGGTCGTTCCACGCCGTGACGAGGCCACGGCATGCAATTGTCTCCCGACGCCCCTCCCAGGAATCGGTTGCTGAAAGTGAACCGGGACCGCTCAGACGCCCCGCGAATCAGCAATCCAGAAAAATCGCATCCGCGGGTATCATCTCGATGCCAACCGCCGGAGCGGTCTAGCTCGCGTCATCGTCTGTGTCCGCACTCGCATTCGCACCAGTATCACCTTCCGCTGCGGCGTCCTCGTTGTGCAGTCGCACGAGCAGCCATTGTTCGGTCTGGTCGGCACCGATATGAACCAGCGCGGGGGCTTCGTCCTTGGTGAGGTTGTAGAGTCCCGTTTCGACAAAATTGGATTCATTGTCGCCAACTGTAAACGCGACTCGTTGAGTCTCCTTATCGACGGAGCCTTTGACAAGCTGGGTCTGCGCCGTAGCGGTATCGGTGTAATTGCCGCGAATGATCCCTTCCTTGTTGACGGCTAGCTGGATTGTAATGTCAGTTTTGACATCCTCGGACTTTTTATCCTCGGCCGCGTCGTCGCCAGCTCTGGTGAACGCAAAGACGCCCAGGGGTAACCAATCGCCATCGTCAGAGGCATCATCCTTAGCTCCCGCTTGGGCAATCTCGCTGGCTTGCTCGTAGTATTCTTGCGAGGTTCCAACATTGTCACCGTTGACGTACACGTCACCTTGGTCGTAGATGACCGTATTTCCATAGTCGTAATAGACTGGTGTTCCCCACGAGTACGGCATCCAGGCCCCGACGGAGTACCAGGTGGCCGATCGCCAGATCGCACCGGCGGTCCATCCAGCTGCGAACCAAGCGCCGGGATGGTTGGTGTACCAACCGCGACCGTAGATGCCCCAGTTGTTGAAGTTGTTACGAACGGCCACCGCACTGGTGTAGCGTCCGGAAGGGGTGACCCGTGCAAATCCGGCGGCTGCTCCGCCGGGGCCGGCCACGACGCCGCGAGCGGCTGCGCCTCCATTAGGCCCGCGGGCAGCTCCACCGGCAGCCACGCGACCGTTCGGCCCGACGGCTGCTCCACGAGCAGCTGCACTACCACCTGGGCCCCGGGCGGCACTGCCTGCGGCGGCGCCTCCATTGGGACCCACGGCGGCACCGCGTGCTGCTTCGCCGCCTGCAGGACCTCGGGCGACACTGCCGGCCGCAGCTCCACCATCAGGGCCCACGGCGGCGCCTCGCGCGGTCGTTCCTCCCGCCGGGCCACGGGTGGCGCTGCCCGCTGCCATCCCGCCATCGGGACCGATGACGGCTCCCGAAGCGGAGCCCGCCCCGCGAGGACCTTCACTGCCGCTGACTTTGCCAACGCCGCCCTCGGCGCCGACACCCACCGCCGTTCCTTTCGTACCGCCTCTGGGCCCTGTTACTGAAATCCCTGCCGCTTTTCCACCATTTTCGCCCGTGATGGAGCCTTTGTTGACATCAAAATTATCACCCGTGAGCCCGCTCCGATTGCGAGCGCTGGCCCCTCCGCCTAGGCCACCCATGCCAGCGTCGGAGGGAAGTCCCAGAAACCCATCGAGTTGGCTGCGGGAGGGGGCCGAGAAGCGATTGTTGCCCACGCCGCCGCCCAATCCGCCGGCCGCCCCGCCAAATCTGTCTGCGCCAGCGGCTCCCAGTCCACCGGCGCGATCGCTCAGGCCACCCCCACCGAGGCCACCTGCCCCACCGCTGAATCCTCCGCCGCCCAAGCCGTTTCCGCCGAGGTTGCGACTACCAGCTCCGAGGTTGCCACTCCCAACGTTGCCCCCACCGAGGTTGCCCCCGCCGAAGTTGCCACCTCCAAAGTTGCTGCCGCCAAGATTGCCCCCGCCGAAGTTGCCGCCACTGAATCCACCGCCGCCTATGCTGTGTCCGCCGCCTCCGCTAAATCCACCTCCTCCTAAGCTGCGCCCGCCCCCGCCACTGAATCCCCCGCTACTGAAACTGCGGCCACCGCCGCCGCCCATACTGCGCCCACCACCGCCCATGCCGCGACCTCCCCCGCCAAAGCCACGACCCCAGCAGTCTTCCAGGGGCAGTCCAAGAATTAAAACGATCGCGAGTATGCTGAATGTGCTGTTGCGGGACATTGGACGGAACCTTCGTGATGAGTGGGACGAGATATGTATCGAAGTGCTGGGAAGTCGCTGTCTGAAAGTCGCTGGCGATGGAGGTAGCCGAGATCGTGAAGACTTTGGGTTTCTGGCTGGTAAAGGCGTCACTAAAAAACTCTTGACGAGCTGATGTTGGAGTGAGCCGAGACGCGTCTGGGCTCGCGACGCAGCCCGGTGCCTTCCGGTCTTTCGGTTCACTGGTTCACGGTTGCGTTACCAATGTCGATCTAATCAACAGCCCAGGGACGAGCTCCGCAACAACAAACCGGCCCTATCCCTATTGGTCAGAGGATGTTCGTTTGATAACGACCTCATCGGTGTCGGGCAGAGCGACCCCGCCGGCAGTACGTTGAATGGATTGCCATACGTAGGCATTGTCATCGAGTTTGCTGAGTCGGTTCAGAGACGTCGTTGGCGTGCCATCACCCGTCGTGCCGATGGTCTCGGCAACCCAGCCTGCGGGTGTCGCCGACCAGACGCCAATGGCGTGACCCCCGTCAGGACTGAACATCCATGACTGCATCCGTTCTGCGATCGGGTTCCAGCCGATCAATTGCATTCCTGATGTCTTGGAACCATCTAAATGAGTTGTCGTGTAGGTTCTCGCGACGAAATGCCGATCAGCGATCCATCGACAAACCGAATGCATCTGAACGCCATGTTCTTCAGCAACCCAGTCTCCGATCAAGAATTCCAGATCGGCAACGCTCTGCGGGGCAACGGTGGCCTCCACCCATGTATCGCGGACCGACGCCATCCGCCATTTGCCATCGACTTTGGTGTGCACCGCTGTGTATTTGCTGACACCGGCGTCGCCTGCGGGTGGCGGTGACACGATTGCCCGGCCGTCTTCGATCGCCACATTGTCACCCAGCTGACGCAGCGAGTCGATCACAAACTGGATCTGCACGTCGGAGTGCTCTGCAAAGTATTGAGCATATGCTTCCTCAATCGCCTCACGTCCCGCGTACACCGTCCCCGAATCATCGATGAATTCGGCATGATCGGTCCATAGGGCGGCAACCGCGCTGGCGTCATGCCGATTAAACGCCTCGGCAAATGCATCTGATTGTGCTTGGATTGCCACCAATTCGGGTGAAACGTCCGGTTTCTGGTCTGCTGGATTGCTTGGCTGGTCAGACGGGGCCGTCTGGGCCAGCCCCGTTGGCGCCAACGCAACCATGATGAGAAGAGTGGGGAGGGACAACCATCGCATATTGTTTTCTCGCGTTGTGGACGTGTTGTTGAATGCTTCCATGCGATGACAATGCAGTCGGTATCATAGGTCAGTCAGGTGCCCCAGGGAACTAAAAACCTGCTCAAAATCAGCGCGTCCATGCGACCCGGCAAGTATGCTGATCAACGACCGAGCCGTTTTTGTATTTTTCTCTCTCGTGGCTGACATGAATCCGCTGAACCTGTTCCGCCGCTCCGGACGCACAATCACTCATCCTCAGGCGCACATGACCTGGGCCTCGCGGAGCATGACTCGGACGGTCACCCGCACCGGTGTGTTCTTAAAAAAACAGATCTGGGTCTGGCCGATTGTGGCCGTTCTGCTCCTGGCGACGATTGGATACTTCGTCCAGAACGCGATCGAATCAACGATCAAGAGTAACGTCCGTGCCGGGCTGTTGAGCTTCGTTCATATCGAAACGGAAATGCTCGAAAAATGGTTTGCGGTTCAAGAATCAACAGCCGCATCGTTGGCCAATGATGAAACGGTGCGTCATTCCGTCGATGCCTTGCTGGCCAAACGAAAAGTAGACGAGGCCGGTGAGAACGCCGCAGTTGCCGTCAGTACCGAGGAGGCCCGCCGCGAATTGGCGGATGAACTCGCACCGTCGCTCGCCGCTCACCACTACGCTGGCTTCGTACTGATCGACAAGTCTCATCGAGTCATGGCGTCGTCTCACGCCGCCATCGTGGGCCTTCAGGACGTGCCGGAATACGAATCCATGACGGAGCGGGCGATCCAAGGGGAATCGTTTGTGGCACCACCCTTTCCCAGTGTGGTGATGCTCAAAGACGCCGATGGGCGGACGCGGATGGGGACGCCGACCATGTATGCCTGCGCCCCCGTTCGGGACGAATCGTTCCAGGTAATCGCTGTGCTCTGCCTGCAGATACGCCCAGAGCTCGAGTTTACTCAGATTTTGGAGTTAGGCCAGGTTGCCGATTCTGGCGAGACCTACGCATTCAATGACGACGGCGTGATGATCAGCAACAGCCGTTTCGACGAAGAACTTATTTTGCTCGGTCTATTGCCCGACCAACCTGGATCGCGATCCATGCTGCAGCTCACCGTCAGTGACCCGGGCGGCGACATGACGACGGGATATCGCCCTGGCGTGAGACGGTCACATCTGCCGCTGACAGTCATGGCTGCAGACGCCATCGAAGGTAATGCTGGCATCGACGTCGATGGATATCGTAATTATCGCGGTGTTGCCGTGATCGGAGCGTGGCGGTGGATGCCGAAATACCATATAGGCGTGGCAACGGAGATCGATGCTGCACATGCCTTCCGGCCGTTGGTGATACTCAAGCGAACGTTTTGGTTCATCTACAGCCTTCTGATTCTCAGCGCAATTGCCATCTTCATCTTCACGTTGATCGTCGCCCGATTGCAGCGACTCTCACGCGAAGCGGTTATCGAGGCGCAGCAGCTCGGTCAGTACACGCTGGACACGAAACTTGGCGAAGGTGGCATGGGGATTGTGTACAAAGGACACCACTCGATGCTCCGTCGCCCCACGGCGATCAAGTTGCTGCATGCTGAGAAAGTGAATGAGACCTCCATCGCGAGTTTCGAACGCGAGGTGCAAATCACCTGTCAACTCAATCACGCCAATACGATTGCGATCTATGACTACGGCCGGACTCCCGAGGGCGTGTTTTACTACGCGATGGAGTATCTCGATGGGATTGATCTGCAGAATCTCGTCAATGACTATGGCCCGCAATCCGAAGCGCGGGTGATTCACATCCTGCTGCAGGTTTGTGGCTCGCTGTACGAAGCCCATTCTCAAGGGTTGGTCCATCGTGATATCAAGCCAGCCAACGTGATGCTGAATCGGCGAGGCTGCGAGCCAGACGTCGCCAAAGTTCTGGATTTTGGATTGGTCAAAGCAGTCAATTCATCGGGAGATCCCCGCCAAGGCGCCAGTGGTTCGCTGGCAGGCACACCCCTCTACATGTCTCCTGAATCGATTCAGGCACCCATGTCAGTTGACGCGAGGTCGGACATCTATGCTGTCGGTGCGGTCGGCTATTTCCTGTTGACAGGTCATCCCGTGTTCGACGCCACGAACTTTGCCCAGCTATGTCATAAGCACATTGACGAATCGCCGGTGCCGCCGTCCAAGCGTGGTGGTACGAAGGTCTCTAGTCAGCTCGAAGATGCCCTGATGAGTTGCTTGGAAAAATCGCGAGCCAAGCGCCCTCAAACTGCGCGAGACCTCTCACTGTTGCTCGCCGCCTGTCCAGCAGCCGGTCAGTGGTCGATTTCCCTGGGCGATCGCTGGTGGGGCCGCCATGAACGTCAGTCCGAGCCGGAAGATCAGGTTCCGCCACAGAATCGTTCCAAGGTCAGTGAAGATGTGACAATGGACCAGACGATCGACCGCAACGCGTTCGACCAGACGATGGATGAGTGACACTCGCACCGAGAATTCCCCGCCTGAATTGCATGCCCTCAACTGTCGCCGCAAGCATACGAAGGTCTGTGTCTAACGAGGGGCTGCACGATGAGGCATCAGCCGCACCCAAACCTCACAGATCTTCCCTCAGCTATTGTGGGCCGGGCACTCGTGTGGGGCGACTTGCTGGCACCGACTCGACGCCGGGCAGGCGATTTAGTCTCCTCGCTCTCAATCAGCAGCCTGCAACTGAGTGAGTGTCTTGCGCAATTGTTCAGGATCATCGCATAGCAAAGATTCGGGGCGATACCCCAGTAGAGGCAGCACAGCTTTCGGCGTCCCCGTGGTCGCATCAAGGTGGATTTTGGCACCGCCTTCCCGGAGCTTTCCCAGTAGCTCGGGGGACTCTGCAAGCCAGTCGAGTTGCGGCCGCAAGTAGTCCACTTTTGCGGCCAGAGCCATATCGATCTGTTCCAGCTGGCGAAGAAACATCAGCGTTTTTATTTCCGGCACACGCTGCTTCAGCTGCCGTGCTTGTTCTACGGTGCGGACGGCGGCGATGGTGCTAGTAGGATCACCGTGGGCTTGCACAGACGCAGTGACCCGGTCTACATACGCCGGCCCTAGTTCCTTCAGGTCCAGATGGATGTCGATGCGGCCACGGCAGAACTGCAGTGCGTGATCAAGCGAGGGGACCCGCTCAGATGCATAGTCGGCACCAAACCAGCTCCCCGCGTCCAGTTTCGATAGCTCGGCCCAGGTCAGATCGTTCACCCGCCCGGTGCCATCGGTGGTGCGGTCCACCCTCGCGTCATGCATGATCACTAACTTGCCATCGCGCGAGGTGCGTACGTCGATCTCGATCGCGGTAGCTCCCGCTTCAATCGCTCTTTCAAATGCCGCGATGGTGTTCTCCGGCCGATCCAGACTCGCGCCACGATGAGCTGAGATGCGCTCGACATCCCGCGCGGCCGCGGCTAATTCTGCTGGGCTTCCAGCTGCGACTCCTGGGGAGGCAGCGACCACCGGATTGGCGGCGTTCACATGCGAATCTTCACTTGCCAGCCCGACCAACAGGCATGCCGCGAGCACGGCAAGGCACGTAGTCATGTCCAGTTTACGAATGTTGATGCGGCATCGAAACGGCGTCATGTCAAAAACCCGCAGGGACCGAGAGCAGGGATACCAGTCCTACGCCGCCCGCTCGTCGGGGCTGGCGGAGTGGCTTTGTTTTTGCCACCAGAACCCGAGTACCACAGCGATGCCGTAGACGACCCAAATGGTGGCGACGATCCGAAACGACAGGGGATTGGGATCGTGGTATTTCTCCATCAACGAAGTGAACGCTGCCGCAGTTGCACCGGCGGTCGCCAATCCCATCAGGACGTTCCAGACCAACCGGCTCGAACCGGTCGGGCGGTCAGACCCAAGAATGCGATCGCTATTCATCATCAGGAAGAAGGTGAAGTATGCGATTGGCAACAACATCACCGCGAAGGTGCTGGCAAAGATGGCCAACCAGAATCGCAGGCTATCGTCGGTCCAGAGGGCGACCCAACTCGCTCCAGTCAAACCGGCGACCGCCACTCCGAGAATGAACATGCCCTCGCTGTTGGGGCGGCCAGAAATTTCACGAAATGCGTAACCGTTGATTAGCATCAAGATAATGATGGTTGAGAATCCCATCCCGAATACACCCAGCCCGAAGACCAACTTGGCATTTTCTTGACCTAGCAAGGGGGCCAGAGTTTTAGACAATTCAAATGCGTCGCGTTTGACGAGTGCTGCCGCCAAACGTTTTTCAGCTTCGGGCAAAGCGGCAACCATATTTAATTTGGTTTCTTGGTCCGTCGATTCGGCTGCCGCACCGAGCGTTGCATCCACTCGCTTTAACAGGTCGCCTTCGACCTTGGGGAATAGAGGTGACTCTTGCATCTCAGCGAGATTGGTGGACGCAAGCTTCGCGTCGATCTTGTTATGAAAAGACGAAGCAGCCGCGATCACGACGCAACTCGTCACAAGCACAAAGGGAATCGCCATGCCGGTGGCCAAATCGAATCTTGCCAAGCCGCGGAACGTCTTGTCCCAGCCGCGGGCCAACATTGAATACGGCAAAAGGAACGTCATGTTGATGCCAACCGCAGTGGCGATCGCCGAGATCATCACGCTTCGCTGCGTGGGCATCAATGTACCGAGCCAGTAGGTTTGGGCGTCGGGTGCCAATCCGGAGATCAGTTCCCGCAAGTCTCCCGCGGGACGAACGAATTGGGTGAAGTCGGGGATCATGCCAGCAAGCATATTACTGATGCTGATCTCACCCTTGGCCAACAGCAGGATCGCGACGCCGAAGAAACAGATCACGATTAATCCGATCAGTCCCTTCAGAAATACATCGAACAACTTGGCTGCCTTCCCACCGCGGAGGTTCAGCATCACGATGCTGCCGGCTGCTAACAGCAATGCGATCGTGACTGTCCACTTTGTGGTCGCTGCGCCGCCGAGTCCTTCCCCGCCGCCGATCGACGACAGGTTTTTGTCGAGCGCGTCATAGCACAGGCTGAACTGCGGCATGCAAAAAATCATGTTGGCCATCACCGTGGCGATGACCCACCCCCAGCCCAGTGCGGGATTGATTTCCGAATTAATGGCTTCAAAGGGACGCCGCCCGGTCGACAAGGTCACGTAACTGATAGCCGACAACATCACCACGCCCAATACAATTGCAACGAGCTGCAGCCACAGCATACTCGTCCCGCCGAGTACGCCCAAAAAGAGCGATCCGGCGAGCGATCCGCCTCCCAACGTGATCGCGCTTTGCAGCCATCCCGGCCCCGACAGCTTGACGTATGCTCGCCAGGTCGTGCCGTCGGCTTGGGCCTGTCGAAGCAGTTCCCGATCCGCGCGAACCTTGTCACTGATTTCTGCTGGCCCTCCCGTTAAGGGGTCTTTTACTGGGCCAGTCGGACCTTGTGGGTTGGATTCAGGAGCGGACGCCATGAGCGAGTCGAACGGGTTTTTGAGAATGGAAGGGGTGAATTTCGTGCGCACTAAATCGCGTAGGGGCGAATCATAGCAGGAGACCGGGCCTGCGTGGGAGGGTGATCACCGAGCCCGAGGGCTCCGGTGGTCTGAGTTGCGTCGCCCCACGATTGCTTCCCACCGGGATCTCGCCGAGTGCGGACCCCCTGTCGATTGGCGTTGCTACTCATGGCGGGCGGAGCGGGCGGTCGATATGGTCACGCAATCGTGATCGGCAGCGGGATGACCTCGTCAATCGAGCGAGCCCCGCTGAGTAGCATCTGCAGTCGATCGACTCCGACCGCAACACCACTGCAGGCCGGCAATCCGCGCCGCATCGCCGCGACGAGGGTCGTGTCCACGGCCAGCGGTTGCCGTCCCGTTTGACACCGTATTTCGTTGTTGAGCTGATAACGCCGGACCAGTTCGTCGGCGTCGAGTAACTCGTCATACCCGTTGGCTAATTCAATGCCGCGATAGAACAGTTCAAACCGATGCGCGAATCGCGGGTCATCTTCGCAGGGCCTCGCCAGAGCAGCCTGCGTCACCGGATATCGGGTTAAGATCGTGGGCACCGCTTTACCGAGTTGCGGTTCGACGAAATGTGACAACAGGACATCGAGCAGCGAGTCGCGGTCCGAACCAATTGATATCGCGAGCTCCGCGTCGATCCCTCCGACGAGTTTCGAAACCTGCTCGATGGGGGCCTCAATGGGATCAATGCTCAGATGTTCGGTAAACGCGTCCCGGTAACTGACGGTGTCAAAACGGGACGTCTCAAAGATGAGGGCGGCGAGATTTCCGAGGAGTTCGATGGCCGAGGTGGCGTCACCGCCAACCTCGTACCATTCGAGCATGGTGAATTCGACGTTGTGCCGAACGCCAACCTCCCCACGCCGAAAGACTGGGGAGATGGCGAAAATGGAGGGCGCACCTTGGGCCAACAGCCGTTTCATCGCAGACTCCGCAGAGGTCTGCAAGTAGTACTGAGGCGGGGTGCTCTCCGAAGTCGACTGTGGCATCCCCAGCTCTGTGCCGGGAATGACAATGGGATCGAGATAGGCGTCGACCACGCAGTCGCGGCTGAGGCAAGGTGGCTGGACCTCGCGGAACCCATTTTCGTGAAAGTACTTGCGAAGCAACCGGAGAAGTCGATCACGCAAGTCCAACTGTCCAAAAAAATCGACAAAACCAGGGCCGCTCGGTCGCGATTTCGAATTCAATGTGACGGTATCCGGGGCAGCATCGGAGTTGGCAGGCATTGGGCTTTTTGCAGCTTTTTTAGTGGAATTATTCAATTCTCGGCCAGCCGAGAGTGGCTGCGCCCGAAATGTCATCAAAACAATTACAAAGCCGTTACATAGTAGTGCAACGCATGTGACATGGGACGTCAGGAGCACCTGTATTCTATGTGGCAGTATCACCTATCCCATTCGCACGACGAGTTCAGGATCGCACTCTCATGTCGACTGTTACCGAACCCTCCCGCAATCGCGGCGGAAAAAATAATCACCATCATCCGATTTCTGACGTCGCTCATGCAGCGGATACCGAAACGCTCGACCCGCTCGACGCCGAAGTCTGGAATCGTCCGGGCCTTGAGGACGCCCCAAGTCTGGATAGCGAGCGGGGCTTGCACCGCCCAGCAGCCGAAGATGCCGACGGGTTTTCTTCACTGGTAGATCAGAAGGCGGCGAAGAAGCGTGACATGGCGCGTCCGACAAAAGCGGAACGCGTTCGCTCGGATAACCTGAGCTACTGGGCGATTGGTTGGTTAGCGATCGCTCACCTCGCCTGTCTTGCGGCTCCGTTTTACTTCAGCTGGCAAGCCGTGGTGACGGCGTTTGTGTTGCACTGGATCGCCGGCAGCCTGGGCATTTGCTTGGGGTATCACCGCATGCTAACCCACACCGGCATGAAAACATATAATTGGGTTCGCTACCTGTTTGCCGGCATCGGCTGTTTCGCAGGCGAAGGTTCGCCATTGGATTGGGTTGCCGATCACCGCAAACATCACGCCCACAGCGACCAAGAAGGCGACCCGCACTCGCCGCACGACGGCGGTTTTTGGAGCCACATGACGTGGCTGGCCTTTCACACTCACAACGGCGATCGCCAAGAATACCTAGAGCGTTGGGCACCCGATTTGTACCGCGACCCGATGATGCGTGCCTTTGACAAGCTCTTCCTGCCGATTCACATCGTGGTGTCGCTGGCTCTGTTCGGTGGCGGATACTATTTCGGTGGATTCTACATGGGCATGTCAATGCTGCTGTGGGGCATGTTTGTGCGACTCGTCTTCGTGCTGCACGCTACCTGGATGGTCAACAGCGCCTCGCACATGTTCGGTTACAAGAATTACGAGACAACCGACGATAGCCGTAATAACTGGCTCGTCGCGATCGTCGCCTACGGTGAAGGCTGGCACAACAATCACCACGCTTACCCCCGCATGGCCAAACACGGGCACAAGTGGTGGGAGTTCGACATCACGTGGCAGTCGATCCGGTTGCTCCGCGCCGTCGGTCTGGTTTGGGACGTCGTCGACTACCGCACCGCCGCCGAGAAACGAGCCGCAGCGGCCGCGAAGAAAGCTGCTGCAAAGTAAGGCGGGACCGCTGTCCCGACCGAAATGCAATTCCATTTGCCCCTAGCTTAGCCCGTCAAGAGTTCCGGATCGTTTAACAAACGCACCGAGAGCCTTGACGGGTTGTTGTTTTAGTCGACTGTGGTGAGCCGAGTTCCGTGAGGCACCGGACAGCGTCCAGCCCCGCCGCTGGTACCCAAAATCGTGAAATCATCTCACTGTTCCTCCGAAGTAGCCTCATGGACGGCGCCGTCGGTTGCGGGACCAGTTTTCCATAGCACCCGAGCAACTTCCATTTTGCCTGTGGGTAAAAGCTGTGCGAGCGAACGCGAGCGACTCTCCTGGGGGGCGCTCGCGTTGCGATGCATGGTCTTACGCGAGGAGCTCAGAAGCGAATGCCGCCACCAACGTTGCTGAAGAAATTGGGCGTTTGCGTATTGAGCCCCCAGCCCACTCGGAGGCCAATCTCTAGGTTCGGTGTGATCAGGTAGTGAGCGCCAGGGCTAAAGAATTGCTGCGTGCTTTCTTTAGCACGACCATCAGTGTTCACGCTGAAGTATTCAGCATGAAATTTCCATTTCTCTCCTACCGGTATCTTGATCACCGTCGATGGGGACCAGACGTTGAAATGATCATCTTCGAAAGATCCCGTCCCATAGCGGACCGCTGAATCCCACTCCCATTCGTTGGGCAGCTGCCAGCCGAAGACATACGTGGCCGAGAGCTGGGTAGCGGTGTCGATGCCGCGTACGGGGGTGAAGCCTTGAATCAGAACGGAGCTCTCAGGCATCCCACCAAGTTGACGACTGACGCGGTATTTGGCGCCGTAGATGACCCGTGCTCCGCGTTCGAGATCTGCTGTTTCTTCGAATTCATCTGGGACGTTGCCGGAAACGGGATTTCCTGCTCCGCCAACTTCATAGTTGTATCCCAGTCGCAGCTCAAAATTGTCGGTAATCCCGTAGCGCGCGATCAACTCGGGCAGGCTGTGGGTTTCGGGAACATTGCGGTTGTCCACGAACGAATAGGCTGACTCGATTACCAGCCGACTTTTTCCGACCACTCCGGTTGCCAATGTGAACGAGTCGCGATCGGTCTCAATCTCATCTTCTTCGGAGAGTTCACGCGGGCTTCGGCCCGTGGCAGGCGAAAGATTGGAAAAGAGGCCGAATGGACCGTGCGCCGACGCAGTGGTAAATGCCATGCAGATCAGGATGGCAAGCGTTGCCGATGCTCGGTTGGGGGTGGGCATGATCGTTCCTGACACAGTATTCAATTGTGGTGCGCATACTTCCGTCGATGTTTCGGAAGTTGATTGCGAGTCGCCTTGAATATTGATCGGTTATCGAGCCAGTCCATTACTCGCCGTTGCTTCAGTGTTCCGATTGCCCGGATTGTCGCGATTGCAAAACCACGCAATCCGGCGAGGTGCCAGTGAGGATGGAAATCACTGACAGGATGCTTGGTACGGACAACACGTCACATGCGCGATGCCACTTCACATGCACGATGCCACGTCACGGGCGCGATGCCACGTCACGGGCGCGATGCCGCGTCACGGGCGGGCTTAACCGGTCATCCGGCAGTGGTCCAGGATCTCTCGGCCGTCGGCGCGGTAGCCGACAAAGAAGGGGCCAAATTCACCATATTTCGCACTCGCCTCATCAAATCGCATCTTGTAGACGATCTCTTTTAAGTATTCCGGATTGCGGCCCCACAGAGTCACCATCCACTCCCAATTATCCAACCCCACGCCGACCGAGATCAATTGGCTGACTTTGCCTGCGAACGCCATCCCGCTCTGGGCGTGTTCGGCCATCATCTGATTTCGCAAGCTGAACGGCTCGGTAAACCAGTTCGCTCCCGGCACGCGGCTTTTGTTCATCGGATAGAAGCAGGCAGCTGGCCAGTCGGGGATGTCGGGTTGCAGGCGATTGCGGTTCATCATCGGTAAACGCCGTTCGTAGGCGCTTACTTTTGCGGCTAGCTCAGGCGAGTCGGGTTCGCCTCCCTGGCGGATCAGCCGTTCCCGGTAGGCTTCGACAGAGGGGACGTACTCGCTGACTTCACTGACGGAGGTAAACGACCAGGCGGGCTCGATCCAGCGACCGATGCCAGGGGCCAGTAGGGCCTGGTGAATCGCATCGACTTTGCCCGGATGCGGGTCCATTACAATGACGCCAAAATCCGCTTCATGGCCACTCGTCCAATACGACGCCAGCCGCTCAGGAAGGCAGTCGTCGCTCGGCGCCAGTGCGTCGCAGAATTGCTGGCAGACCTCGGGTGAAAGGGGTGCATCAAGCTGATCACGGCGAAAACGGTAGAAGAAATGACCGACATGCCAGCCCTGCTCTGGGATCAACGATGGTTCAGGCAGAGCTGCCTGAGGCCGAACGCCTGGTGGGGGACCGCCGGGTGCTGGTCCATGCGTCGATGCAGGGCGTCCAGAGGGAGCAGGATGGGTGGGTTGATCAGTCATATGGCTGGCTCCGCAAGTGAATTAGGGTCAGATGTTGGGTGTTGTGTTTGTACCGTCTTCGGCGACTCAGCGCAAGTCGCCCGGGCATTGAGGTAAGCCGAGCGGCGTAAGCGGTCGGGCGGATTCGTGAGCCGAGCCGCGTAAGCTTCCGGGCTGGCGGTGACCCACGACCTCACGGCAGTCGGCTCGCGACGGGCACGCCAATTGACTGGCACTTGCGTAAAAATCGCCCGCACAAATATTCTCAAAAAACATCCTGGGCTGATGGGATTCTGGCGCGCCTCGACAATATTCGCGGGGTGGTGCCCTCAGGCCCGCAGATTGTCCTTAGTGGGATCCACTGCGACGCTGCGCGGCGTTTGATCATATCACGCGTTTGAAGACCCATGATGGAATACGTCTGTCGACGTTGACCGATCGTTATCGGCGGCTAATATCGGCCTCAAATATTATAAGTTTCAAGAATCCGCGCTGAATCGCCATGCTGAATTTCTTCCGTCATCAATCGAACTCTTTCAAAAATGATTTGCTGTCCGGGATTACCGTGGCACTGGCACTCGTCCCCGAAGCGATCGCGTTCGCCTTCGTCGCGGGGGTTTCGCCTCTGATCGGTCTCTATTCCGCATTTTTTATCGGGCTGATCACGGCAGTGGTTGGCGGGCGACCGGGTATGATTTCGGGTGCGACAGGTGCGATGGCTGTGGTCGTAGTTGCCTTGGTTCATGAAAATGGGGTCGAGTACCTCTTTCCCGCGGTGATATTGTGCGGGCTGCTGCAGGTCGCCGTGGGGATTGGCAGACTCGGTAAGCTCATTCGCATGGTACCCCACAGCGTGATGTTAGGATTTGTCAATGGACTGGCGATTGTGATCGGTATGGCTCAGTTGGGCAGTTTTAAAACACTTTCGGACAGCGGCAACCTCGTCTATTTAACCGGTACACCGCTCGTGATCATGCTGGTGATGGTCGTGCTGACGATGGCGATCATCTATTTACTGCCGAAACTGACCACGGCTGTGCCCGCATCACTCGCTGCCATTCTGACGGTCACATTCCTATCGGTGGCCGTCAACCAATCGATGTCAACGAGTAGCGGTCAGAACATGTTGGCCACTGTTGGCGACATGCTCAAGACGAACACCCAGGCGGCGATCATCCAAGAGCGACGCGAGGATGTCGCGAGCTACCACGGGACGGCTCAGGGGCAGTTGGATACTAACGCCTACGCTCACGTGGACTCATTGACGTTGGTGAGCGCCAAAGCTGCACCGATTGGCGAAGCGATGCAGTCCGGTGTCGACCGACTGACGCCGCCCGCCGCTGCGAGACCTGACGGTGCGCTGCCCGAAGTCGAAACGGGAATTAGCGGTGGGCTGCCCGTACCATTCTTTATGGGTGAGTACGACCTGGCTCCTTTGAATTTCGAAACTCTAAAAATAATTTTTCCCTACGCGATTGTCCTCTGTGGCGTGGGGCTGATCGAGTCATTGATGACGCTGACGCTCATTGACGAAATTACCGAAACACGCGGACAGGGTAATCGTGAGTGTATCGGGCAAGGCGTCGCTAATCTGGTGTGCGGCTTCTTTGGCGGGATGGGGGGCTGTGCGATGATTGGCCAATCGCTGATCAACGTCAATTCGGGCGGTCGTGGACGACTCTCAGGCATCACTGCCGCAGTTTGCTTGCTCGCCTTCGTGCTGTTCTTTGCGCGTTGGATCGAGCAGATCCCGATGGCAGCGTTGGTGGGTGTGATGTTCATGGTCGTGATTGGTACATTTGAGTGGGCGTCGCTGAAAATGTTCCGCCGGATGCCCCGGAGCGATATGTTCGTGATGGTACTCGTCGCCGGTTATACCGTGATCATGCACGACCTCGCCTCAGCTGTCATTATTGGCGTGATTGTGTCGGCTTTGGTATTCGCTTGGCAACATGCCACGCACATCGCCGCCGATGAGAAATTCAATGAGTTCGGCAGCAAAATTTACCAGCTCCACGGTCCGCTGTTCTTTGCCTCCGTCTCATCGTTTAAAGACATGTTCAATGTTGCGGAAGATCCCGAAGATGTCGTTATCGATTTCTACTACACGCGGGTGTATGACCAATCGGCAATCGAGGCCATCAACACGGTTTCAGAGAAATATTTAGCCGCAGGAAAACGTTTGCATCTGACACACCTGAGTGAAGAGTGCCGCAAATTACTCGACAAGGCGGGCGACTTGGTCGAGATTAACGTTAGCGAGGATCCCCATTACCACATCGCAACCGACCGGTTGGGTTAACAGCGAGTGTTTAGTGGTTTTTGAATTTTAGCGTTCACAAATTTCACGAGTTGAGTTTTCCGAAGCGGTTTGATGGAGTGTGCGTTGGCTAACGCCGAACCGGTGCAGCGGATATGTTGTGCCGCATGATGCATCTCCTGCTACCGCTATCGGCCAGTCTTCTGTTTATCGGTGGCATGATTTTCACCAAGCGTGCGAGCTTGGCAGGGATTGGGCCGCTGACCTTCTTATTTGTGGCTAATCTCTGTGCGGCGGGGGTTTTCTCGTTGCTATGGCTGCTCGGAGGTGAGGTGCCTCCTGTCGACAGGTGGTGGCAACCGGTTCTGATCGCAGGTCTCTATCTCATGGGGCTGTCGTGCACCTTTTTGGCGATCCAGAAGGGAGACGTTTCCGTCGCGACACCGGTGTTTGGGATCAAAGTCATTTTTGTCGCCCTGCTATTGACGGTTGTGGAGGCGACACCTCTGCGAGTTTCGATTTGGATTGCTGCATGCTTAGCTACCCTGGGCATCGGACTGATTCAGTGGACGGGCGAAGGCAAGCGTCATCATCTTTGGCTGACGCTTGTATTCGCGCTGTCAGCAGCCGGTTGTTTCGCAACCTTCGACGTTTTGGTGCAACGTTGGTCGCCGCAGTGGGGCCCTGGGCGATTGTTGCCTGCCATCTACTGGACCGTCGGCGCCGCCTCGCTGCTGCTGGTGCCGTGGGTCCAATGGTCGGACTTAAGACGCGTCGAAATCCTGAGGCTCGTATTGCCAGGTGCCGTCCTGGTGGCGCTGCAGGCATTCTGCATCGTGTTGGCCGTGGGCATGTTCGGTGATGCAGCGCGAGTGAACGTGGTGTATGCCCTGCGAGGACTGTGGGGCGTGGGGCTCGCTTGGCTCGCCGCTCGGATCTGGGGAGGGAGCGAGGCGAACTTGAGCCGGTCGACTCTGTTCACCCGGTTTCTCGGAGCGGCCGTCCTGACCGCCGCGGTCGTCGTCGTGATTGTCGCCGGCGACTAATGGAGTAGGCCCCACAGCAGAATAGATTTTTCTGCCCCCTCTTTTTGCTTCAAAGTACGACGGAAAAAGTCTTCCTGAACAACTCATTAAACCGCGTGCCCAACGGGCCGCGTTTCATTGGCGAATGCGGAGCGTTGCCTACACGGCTTGCCGGCAGGACGGTTGCGTCCCGTCTGTCACGATTCACAGCCTCATGCAGTAGGCACGGAAATGGGAAAATGTCGGACGTCGGTTTGGATCACATTAGGCAGTACGTGACCTATCACCCCGAGGCCTCGCCGTTGCGGTGAGTGGTGCTGCAGGGGCTCGCCTGATGCGTGATCGGGAGCGGAGAATTATGCGTCCGTCTCAGTCGCTGACATTGTGGAAAAAGTAGTCGTCGTTGATTGTTGCGCCGGGGGAGTAGTTCGTGAAAGCTGGCACTCGCCAGATTTCGACTCCCTTGAGCGACATCCAGATTTCGCGAGTGGTCAATCGAGCGGCTTGGTAGGTAAAGGTGAGTTTTTCATCAACATTACCCGTTTCGATTAATAGCAGGGCTTCGGGGTCGGTGCCCGCTGACGAGACAAACGCGAACAGGGCGCTGTCGATCACGTCAGCGTCGTCGTTTGATTCCCTCGCTAAAGGTTGCGGTAGAAGTCGCAAGGACGCTTCCTTGCGTTCATCGGTGAGCTGCATGCCCACGGAGAACCACTTCGCTAGCGAGCGAAGTTGGAGTAGTCGGCGGCGGGCGGAAGTCGAGGGTGTTGGAGCTCCGGGAATGGGTATCGCTGGGTTCATCTCGATGGGCACCCTCCATGTTGCCGATGGATCCAGCCGCACACTGGCAATCGGGGAGCTGGCGAATGAATGGAACTCTAAGAATACCTTCGGACCAGCATCGGTTTCCTGCGAGCCAACACATCCGACAATTTGAATTTGTCCATTGCCAGTCCAGACAAAGACATCACCTGACCATCCCCCCAATGAAGCCCAGGTCAAGACGGGCGCGTCGCTGAGCTTCAACGGTCTGAGCGCATCTGCGGACGGGACAAACTGCAAACCGCTGGCGATCGACCGATAGAGCATGTGCCGACTCCGCACCCCATCCTGACTGGATTCCGATTCAGCAGCGACTTGGTTCGTCTCGCCCTGAATGTCCTGCCCGGAGCACAGTTTAGGGATGCACAAGGCGAGTGAGAGCAATAAGGAAGCATGCACCGCGTGGGCAGCGGTGTTAAAGTGTGTTGTAGACATGGTGTCTATGGTAGCGGAACTCATGAGGGAGTGCTCGCTGGCGTAGTCACTTTTTTTCAGCTAGTCGCGAAGTCAAGAGTGGAGGTTGCTGGTGCAAGCTGGCAGAAACGATGAAAATGCGAGACATGTTTTTAATTACGATGCTCCTTGGGAACCTCGTGTTCGTGGGGCTAGCACCTGGCCAGACAGGCGCAAATGCGATCAGCGCTCAGATCGTTGCGTCACGGAGTTCTTTCGATGCTCTCAGGGTGGACGCGGTGGACGGGCGGAGCCCGATTCGAGTTGTCACTGTACTCTCGTTTTTCAATGCCGAACGTGTAGGCGAAAACGCTCCAGTGGTCGATGGCTTATTGGCATTCTGCATTGACGAGGGACGTCCTGTTGCCGCCGTGAACATCTATCCGTGGGACGGGAATGTCTGCCATGAGCTGGATGTGTTGTCGCGTCAAGCCAATTTGCGACTGAGCTATGACACTGGAGTGCAGTGGCAGCCGGCGGAGTCCGCTGCCGTCTTCCATCAGATCGAAGGTACCGATCCACCCTCGCCCAACCCCGCGGTGCGACTTCGTCAGATCAAGCATTTCGCAAGTTTATTCTCGGCCACACTGGTGGGCTTCAACAGCGACGATTCGGATCGCCAGGAGCTGCGGCGCATGCCCACTCCCCTTTATCGGTATCAGGTACCGTCGCCCGAGAAGGCGCGAGGTGTCGTTGATGGAGCGGTTTTCGCGTTTGTCCAAGGAAACGATCCAGAAGTGCTGCTGCTAATCGAGGCCATTCGTGACAACCAGACAATGCATTGGGAGTATGCTTTCGTTAGAGCTTCGTCGGGCTCGTTGACAGGCTCGTACCGCGGAACCGTCACGTGGCGAGCCGAAAAATTTCCTCCCGATAGCAACCCGATTGGTTCCCACTTCACCGTCCGCCAACCCTTTGGTAAATGAAGAGATGATAAAACGTATTGTTATTGTTTTCGCGTTGATGGTTGCTGCCAATCAGGTCCCCGCGGCCCCGCCCAATGTCATTCTGATTATGGTCGATGACTTTGGATTTGAGTGCGTCACTGCGAACGGCGGCGAGTCGTATGAGACCCCGCATATCGATCGGCTTGCTGCCGCGGGGATCAGGTTCGAGAACTGTCACGTGCAGCCGCTTTGTACTCCCACGCGCGTTCAAATGATGACTGGGAAATACAACATTCGCAACTATTTGCAGTTCGGGGTGTTGCCACGTTCAGAAACCACGTTTGCTCACTTGGTGAAGCGAGCCGGCTACGCCACTGGTATCTGTGGCAAATGGCAACTCGGCAGTGAGGCGGATTCGCCACAGCATTTTGGTTTTGATGAGTCGTGCCTCTGGCAGCAAACTCGGCGGCCTCCGAGATACGCCAACCCTGGCCTCGAATACAACGGTGTAGCTAAGGATTTTAGTGAAGGTGAGTATGGGCCACAGCTCGTCAATGATTTCGCACTGGAGTTCATCAGCCGCCATCGGGATCAGCCATTTTTTCTGTACTATCCGATGATTCTCACACACTCGCCCTTTCAGCCGACCCCTGACAGTTCGGATTGGGATCCCACCATCAGCAGTGAAGCTGTGCAGAAAGATGTCAAACACTTCGCTGACATGACGGCATTTACCGACGAGATGGTTGGAAATGTAGTTGCAAAACTGGAGGAATTGGGCATTCGTGACAATACACTGATACTATTTCTTGGCGATAACGGCACGCACGTTTCGATCACGACGCAGTTCCAAGGCAAGCCCTACCGGGGTGGAAAGGGGTTGACCAACGCACGCGGCACGCACGTCCCCTTGATCGCGAGTTGGCCGGCTGCGATCCAAACGGCCAAGGTGAACCAAAGTCTCATCAGCAGTACGGATTTCCTACCGACGATCTGTGATGCGGCGGGTGTGGATGTCCCCGGCGACGTCGACGGGGTTAGCTTCCTACCACAGTTGAAGGGCGAACCCAGTCAATCCCGAGAATGGCTTTATACGTGGTATTCGCCGCGTCAACGTCGAGATTCGACTGTGCGGGAATGCGTTTTCAACCATCGTTTCAAGCTCTACCGGACAGGGGATTTCTTTAACCTCGAAGACGATCCTTTTGAAGAACTGAATCTCAAGGGCCGCCGCTTGAGCCCCGATGCTGAGCGTGCCAGAAGCGAATTGCAAGCGGTCCTCGATCAGTTCGAAAACGCACGGCCGACCGAGCTCGATCAGCAGTTCATTCAAGCAGGGGTAGGTACCGGGACAAAGGCATCCAAACCGCGGTCCCAGCGGGAAAAAGCGAGCAAAGCGGAAAAGGGTTCAGAAAAGTAGACTGCAAACGTCTCTTTCTGAACCCTCAATCCTAATCGCTGAGATTCCTTATTCCTTGAAATCCCCAGCGATAGCGGTCACGAGTTTGTCGGGGTCGATGTACTTCTTGATCGCCGCGTTGACTTGGTCAATCGTGGCGTCGCGAACTTGCTGTTCTTGTTCGGCCACCGCCGACATCGTGCGGTCGGTGAACATGGACATCAAGAGCATCGACGCTAATGACGCATCGCCGGTGCGAGAGATGCGAGCAGCTTGCAGGTATGATTGCTTGGCTGCTTCCAATTCTTGCGGTGTCACGCCGTCGGCGATCAACCGGTCGACTTCCTCGCGAATGACTTTCATCAGCTTGTCTTTATTGTCCGGGTTTGTGATCGCGTACAGCGTCAAGTCGACGCGATCGTCCTTGGGACGCGGTGACAGCCCGCTGCGCACGCCGTAGGACAGCCCTTCCTGTTGTCGCACGCGGTCTGCCAAGCGACTGCTGAGCGAGCCGCCGCCGAGCACGAAGTTGCCGAGCGTCAATGCTGCGTATTCGGGATCGAGATCAGACAAGGCATATTGCTCACTGCTGTAGAGCAGCGCGTTGGATTTGTCGGGCGTGTTGATCGTGACGACTTGACCAGGAACATCAGGATGAGCCGGTCGATCGATCCGCACGTAGGGCTGGTCGGTCGTCCAGCCTTCGAGTTGCGTTTTGACTGACTTGATGATCTCCGCAGGTTCGAAATTGCCTACGACTGCGAGTTCCCCCGCTTGATTGCCGAGATACTCTGCGTGCAGATTGCGGACCTGTTCGGTCGTCGCTGCTTCGTACATTGCAATCTCTTCATCGATCGTCATCACATAGCGAATATCATCTTTGGGATACGGCGATAAGAGTTGTTGGACCTTGCGTGGCGCTAAAGCGTTCGGCTCCGTTTTGCTCTGCTGTAGGCTCGTGACGGCCTGTTGTCGGATCAGTTCGAACTCATGCTCATCGAGCAGTGGCGTCTTGATCACGTCGCCAATCAGCTCAATAACTTTCGGCAGGTTCTCTTGTTTCGTTTTCACATCGACGTTAAGCAACCCCATCAGCGTGTAGATGGAGACGTCGGCTTTGAGCCGCGTGTACTCGTCCTGCAGTTCTTGATACGTCAGTTTGGTCGTGCCTCGCGCCATCAAGAGACCCAGCAGTTCAACAGCGCCCATTTTGTCCTTCAGCGAGGTGGGCGTGCCGAAGCGGATGGTCATTTTCAACGAGACCGAATCGCCGCGCGTTTTCTTCGGTAGCAACGCATATTTAATTCCGCCGACCAAATCACCGCGAAGCACTCGTTTCTCGATCACATTCGGATCGGGATCAAAGCTTTCGCCTGCGGCCACAGCTTCGCGGCCACGGTAGTCTTTCAGGACGACGTTCAAGTCCGGTGATTCCGGGATGCTGACACGCTCGGATTCCTCGCTGGGGATGAACAGGCCAACGGTGCGGTTGTTTCGGACGAGATATTTCTTTGCCGCAGCACGGACCTGTTCGACTGTCAGCGCCTCAACTTGGTCGCGATACAGAAAGTACAACCGCCAATCACCCTGGGCGGCCCAATCGCTGAGAGTGACAGCGATGCGGTCGGTGTCGGCACTGGCCATGTCGCGTTGCTTGAGAATCTGCGACTTCGCTCGCTCGACCTCAGCCTCCGTGATCGGGTTCTCATCCCACGAGTCCTCGAGGACTTCGATTAGTTTGACACGTGCTTGCTCGAGCGAATTGTCTTTGGGCACCTCCGCCAACGCCATCAACAGACCGGGTTCGCGGAATCCATAGGCCATTGCATACACGCTGCTGGCGATTTTCGTTTCCACCATGGCTTTGTACAGCCGACCGCTGGGTTCATCGCCGAGCACGACGGTGAGCGCTTTGACAGCGGCGTAGTCAGGGTGACTGCCGGCGGGAATATGATAGTTGGCACCCACGGCTTGAACGTCGCCCACGCGGCGGAGGACGACGGTGCGTTCGCCGTCTTTGGGCGGTTCGACAGTGTAGGTTTCATTGATCGGTTTGTTCGGCACGACGAGCGGCCCGAACGCAGCTTGAATGGTGGACAGCGCATGGTCGGGATCAAACTTTCCAGCCACGATCACCATCACGTTGTCAGGTCGGTAGAACTTGCGATAGAACTCCCGTAGCTTGATCACTGGCACTCGCTCAATGTCGCTTTGATTGCCAATCGTCGACTTGCCGTAATTGTGCCAATCGTAAGCAGCCGACTCCATGCGCTGCATCAGCACGCGGGTGGGCGAGTTTTCTCCACGCTCGAATTCGTTGCGAACGACCGTCATTTCACTCGCCAGATCCTCGCCGCGGATGAAGCTGTTGACCAACCGGTCGGCTTCCAAATTGACGGCAAACTCGAGATTGTCTTCGCTCGCAGGAAGCGTCTCGTAGTAATTCGTTCGATCCATCCAAGTCGTGCCGTTAAAGCGAGCGCCACGTTCCGTCAGGGATTTCGGCACCGTTGGATGAGTTGGCGTGCCTTTGAACAACATGTGTTCGAGCAAGTGCGCCATCCCAGCTTCGCCGTACCCCTCGTGACGCGAGCCGACGAATACGGTCATGTTGACCGTCACGACCTCTTTGCTCTCGTCGGGGAACAGTAGAATCTGCACGCCATTGTCGAGTTCGTATTGGGAGATTCCCTCCACGCTGCGAAGCAGTTTGGGCAGGCTGGCGGATTCGGCCACGTTATCATCCTGAGTGGTTTCTTGGTTTGTTTTTGAGTCAGACTGAGCGTCTGGCGGGGGAGGATCAGCGGCATGTGCCGGTGAGGTAGCGGCGAGATAGACGCACGCGACGATGGGAATGAGCCGCAGTGCCGAGGCACGACCGACGTGAAAAAGCGATTGCCAAAATCGAGTTGGCGAAGATTGCCGGTTCATCTGGTTGAAATCCTTTTGTGTGGCAGACTGATCGTTTGGTTCGAATTGTAACGCCCCGACTACCGCCTCGACCATCACCCTGAGTAAGATGCCGGTATGTCTGATTCTCAAGCCAATACCAACGAGCCCCCTGAAACACCGGCGAATGCGGACGAAGGTGACTGGCTGCTCGCCGCGAGAATCACCGACGATCGACCGGCCAGCGATGGGAAGGTCAAGACGATTTCCCGCCAGCAAATCGATGCCGGTGAGGACTTTGCCATCGAAGTGTTACTCGCCGATCGGGTGATCGCAGTTTTTCGCCACGCGGGATCCTGGTACGCCATCGATGGGATGTGCTCCCACCAAGGCGGCCCTTTAGCCGATGGTGTCGTCCGGGACGGCTGCGTGACCTGTCCATGGCACGGCTGGCAATATGATCTTGCCACCGGGATTCAACTCATCAACCGCCAGCCACTGCAGGAGTCTTTTCTAATCCGGCAACTCGCTGACCGGATTGAGATTCGACTAACGTAGGAACAGGCCTCCCGGCTGACCGACGTCTCACCATCCATCTTTGGAATCCCTTCCTCATGACCATTCATCCATCAACTCACACGTGTGATTCGCCCGATTGTGGCTGCGGCAATGTCAATACCGAATCTGCATTGCGGGTAGCCGTGATCACACTGAGTGATACCCGAACGAGCGCGGATGACCGCAGCGGCGACCGGGTCGCCAAGCTGCTTGGAGATGCTGGGCATGTCGTTGCCGAGCGTTTGATCATGAGCGACGACGCCGAGCCGTTGCGCAAGAGAATCCGCGAGCTCACCGCCGATACGTCACTCCACGCGATCATCACAACGGGCGGTACCGGCATCGCTCCACGTGACATGGCCGTCGATGTAATCGATTCATTGCTGGAGGTCCGCTTACCCGGTTTCGGCGAGCATTTTCGAGCCCTTTCGATCGCGGAGATTGGTCCCAAGGGGATGCTCAGCCGCGCCACCGCAGGCCGCATCAACCAAGTGGTCCTGTTCGCGCTGCCGGGTTCGACCGGTGCCGTGACGACCGCGATGGAGCAATGCGTGCTACCGATTATTCGGCACGCTTCGGCATTGGTTTCTCAGTAGGGTTTCACATCTGACGTGCATTGGCTTGTCGAAACGAGTTCTTGGGCGAGAACGTTGGCAAGGCGACGTTGGCAAGGAATTTGAGTCCCGGTAGGGGACAGCAACCAAGCGAGATGGCACGCCAGTTCAGGTTTCGTCGTCGTTCCTGGCATGGCGTCTCCGTCTCCACCAGGGCGGAGGGCCCTCTCGTTTGGGCCCACTAATACCGACTGAAAACCGCTGCCATTTGGGTCAAACGGCAGCCAGTTCGGCATCGACGCTTTCGCCGGAATGCCACTTCGTGAAATCGTCGGCGTCGCGGATCACACGGTTGTAAGTCGTGTCCCGCTCGATTGGTTCCCGGCCCGCTTCGCGGATCAATTGCTGGATCTGGTCGACGGAGAGAAATTCCGGAGTGGTTGCACCGGCGTCGTGGTAGATCAATTCGTGACGAACGGTACCGTCGAGGTCGTCCGCACCGTAGGCCAACGCCGTCTGCGCCGTCTCGATTCCGAGCATAATCCAGTAGGCCTTGATGTGTCGGATGTTGTCCAGCATCAATCGGCTAATCGCCACGGTCCGCAAGTCCATCAGCCCCGATGGCTTTTTAATATCGGATAGCTGGGTGTTTTCTGGGTGAAATGCCAGCGGAATGCAGACTTGAAAGCCTCCCGTTTTGTCTTGGAGTTCACGCAGTCGCATCAGATGGTCGATCCGGTGGTATGCTTTCTCAACATGCCCATACAGCATTGTGCAGTTGGTTTTCATGCCGATTTCATGAGCGGTTTTATGGATTTCGATCCACGAGGGCGTATTGGCTTTGTGCTCGCAGAGTTGATCGCGGACCTCGGGATGAAAAATTTCCGCGCCACCGCCTGGCATGCTGCCCTGTCCCGCCGCCCGCATGTCTTCGAGTACCCAGCGGAACGATTTTTTCGTCTGGAACCGGAACCAATCGATTTCCACGGCAGTCCATGCTTTCAAGTGGATCTGGGGGAAATTTGTTTTCAGCAGCGAAATCAAATCACGATACCACTCATATTTGCGCTGATGATGGAGCCCACCGACAATGTGCATCTCCGTGCAACCATTGGCGGTCGCTTCACGGCCCCGCTCGAGCACCTGCTCGTCCGTCATCGCGTACCCACTCTCGTCACGCAAGTCTTTGCGGAAGGCACAGAACCGACAACGGTACACGCAGACGTTGGTCGGGTTGAGATGTGTGTTGATGTTGTAATACGCGACATTTCCATTGAGCCGCTCACGCACAAAATTGGCCAACTCCCCCACGGCTTGGAGCGATACCTCGGGCTCGTATAAAAACAAACCGTCGTCGAGTGACAATCGTTCGTTGGCTTCGACCTTGTCGCGAATTTCACGAAACCGAGCGTTCAGTTCTGAAGAAAGCATAATAGGGATTGAAAAAAGGGAGGGATGCAAGGTTCAGGGAACAGGAAGGCAGAGCATGTCTGACGGGGCCTTCGTTTTCAGAACTCTTACTAAATGAATGTGTCGATGGCTCCGGCCATCAAAAGAACGATACTGATGATGGCGTTGGTTTGGAAAAACGCGGCATTGACGCGGCTAAGGTCGTCTGGACGGACCAGCCAATGCTGGACCATCACCAAGATCGCTGTCAACCCAACTGCGGCGGCGAACAGCCACCCCAGGCCGGCGGCATGTCCGGTGTAGACAAGTGCGGCGAGGAATCCGAGCATGATCACGTGCATCACCATCGCGATCCGCATCGCACCAGCAACTCCAAATCGACTCGGCACACTATGCAGTCCGGCGGCTCGATCAAACTCAGCGTCCTGACACGCGTACAGAATGTCAAACCCCGCGACCCAGAACGCAATCGCACCGGCCAACAACAATGGGATGTGGACGAATTCCCACGAAAAATGTGGTCCGCGAATTGCGACCCATACGCATAGAGGCGATAGGCTCAGTGCAACGCCTAGCCACAGATGAGCCGATGCCGTGAAACGTTTGGCAAGTGAATAACCGAGTAGAAACGCGAGTACCGGAATCGATCCGTAGAAGGGCAGACGGTTCGGTAGGAACAGCAGCGTCGAGGCGATGAATCCGAGCGAGCAAGTGACTGTAAAGATCAGCACGCCGCGCCGTGACAATCGCCCGGCAGGTAGATGCCGTGATGCCGTCCGCGGATTCTCCGCATCCATTTTGTGATCGACTAAGCGATTGAAGGCCATCGCGGCGCTGCGCGCAAAGACCATGCACATTAACACGCCGATCACGTCGGTCATTCGGATCGCGGGCGTGGCGTTCGACGATACCGAGAGCGGTGTCGCCCATGCCAAGAAAGCAGCCAGAATTGCGAACGGGAGGGCAAAAATGGTGTGCGAGAAACGGATGAGGCCGAGCCACTCAGACAGCTTGGATTGGATGCTCATCGGATCGCCTCACTCGACGTGTCTTTCCAGCGTGAGATCAGCTTATTTTCCACACCGATCTGGTCGAGGATGCGGGCGACCACGAAGTCAACCAAGTCCTCAAGCCGTGTGACACCGTGATACCAACCTGGCATCGCAGGGAGAACCACCGCGCCGGCAGCGGCGAGTCGCTGCATGTTTTCCAATTGCAGTACGCTCAAAGGGGTCTCGCGAGGCACCACAATGAGCTTGCGATGCTCTTTCAGATGAACCTCTGCTGCGCGTTGAATCAAATTTGCCGCAGCCGCGCGAGCGATACCTGAGAGTGTGCTGCCGCTGCATGGGCAGATCACCATGGCATCGGTCACAAATGAGCCACTGGCGATCGGTGTGAAAAAATCGTCGTGCTGGTGGTAGTGGAAATACTCGTTGCCAAGCTCTCCCAATGGTGAGTCGAACTCCATCGGCAATGCGGTCGACCAGGTTGGCACGCAGGTGATCAAACCATCGAGATCGGGATGGCGAAGATCGAGTTTGAGACCGAGTTCTTGAGCGATCACCGCCGCACCGCTGGGGCTCATGGTCAGGTGGATTTCGACCCCAGCAACACGGAGTGCCTGCAACAGTCGCACCGCGTAGGGTGCGCCACTGGCACCGGTGATCGCAACGACAATGCGGCGCGGTCGCATCACGGGATCAGTCATGCGTGGGCCGCCTCAGGCATTTGGCGGTTCGCCGCGTCACCGTGAGCGGGTGCCACTGCACCGGGCTTGTTGCCGACATAGATCGTGGCCACGCCGAGTGTTAACGATTGGAAGCAAACGTCCTGCAGGCCCGCGTCACGCATCCGCTCGGCGAGCCGCTCGCCGCACGGAAATTGGCCGACCGAAGCGGGGAGATAGGCGTAGGCGGACTTGTCGTTTCTCGCCAACATTTGGCCGACACGGGGCAGTACCGAGCGAAAGTAAAAACCGTAGAGTTGTTTGAGAATTGGCAGAGATGGCTGGGAGAACTCCAACACCATGACCTGCCCGCCCGGTTGGCAGACTCGGACCATTTCCCGCAATCCCTGATCCGTATCGGCAATGTTTCGCAAGCCGAATGCCACGCTCACGCATTGAAAATGATCATCGGCGAAGGGCAACGCCATCGAATCGGCTTCAAAGAAGGGGATGGTGGCCCGCCCGTTGCCACCAGCGGCGTTTTGGACCCGTGCGGCTTCTTTATCACGCGCGATCTCCAACATCGCGTGACAGAAATCGCTGCCGATGACCTGGACCCCGCCACCAGCACGTTCCGCGATCGCAATCGCCAGGTCACCTGTGCCGCAGCAGATATCCAGAATCGGCGATTGCGAATCGATGCGCAAGCGATCGACCGCCTTTCGCCGCCACCGACGATCAATGTTCAGCGATAGCAGATGGTTCATCGTATCGTAGCGAGGTGCGATTTGCCGAAACATTTCACGGACCCGCTGACCACTCTTATCGAGCTGGGGCTGGTCGCTCGAACGAGGCTCTGGGACACTGGGCGGATGGACACTCATAGGCGTGTTTCAGTTTCTTCTCTCAGGTGACGCAGGCCAAAATCGACGTGCGCGTTTTTCTATTCGATATCGATGGAACATTGCTATCGACCAAAGGGGTCGGCAGGGGGGCACTCTCCCAGGCGATGCTGGACGAGTTCGGGGTTGCCCATCCGGACAGCGATGTGGTGTTTTCGGGCCGCACCGATCGTAGTTTGTTGATGGAGTTGCTGCAGCGAAATGGCCTGGAAGTGACCGAGGAGCACTGCCGCAGGTTGCGGGACCGATACGTTAGTTTAATGGGCGGCCACCTCGCTCGTCAGGGCGGGGTCGTCTTACCAGGCATTCGGGCTCTCCTCACCGACTTATTCCGTCGCGATGCACTGGAACTCGCAGTAATGACCGGGAATTTGCCCGAAACGGCAACACAGAAACTCGCACATTTTGATCTCCGACAGTGGTTCGCTTGGATTTCTGGTGGCAGTCTCCACGTCGAACGTGATGATTTAGCTCGCCGCACCGCTGAGATCATCGCTCGTCGGTACGGTAATTCAGTGACTGAGGTCGTGGTGGTGGGAGACACTCCTGCTGATATTCGCTGCGGCCACGCCATCGGAGCGAAAACGATCGCGGTGGCGACCGGCGAGTTCTCGATCGAATCTCTTACCGCAGAAAATCCGACCAAGACTTTCGCTGATTTCTCACAGACTGACGAGGTGCTGGCAGCCTTATTGTGAACGCTACCTCTCCAGGACGCGACATCTCATTACCGTCGCCGGATGATTTTGCCCGCCAAAGCGTCATGTTGATCGATTTGACGCCAAAGGCAGCGTTTCCAAGAAATGGGTGTTAGAAAGCGACAACCGTGTTCATTTCGTTGCGGGGGTGTGGTTCAGTCACCGGGCCCTTTGAGCTGCGCGGCCACTTTCAAAATTTTGAAAATTTACACCGAATCCAGCAAATTACACAGTTCCTACGACGATTCAGGATCAATCCAAATCAACTTTCTTGGTTTCTTGGCACAGCTCTTGCTTCTCCCCACTCACGATCGACCCGCAACATTCCGCGACGTCGCCCAATTTCAAAATACAAGGAAAATTAAGATGAAGATGCTAGCAACTCTGGTTTTGGCCGTCAGTACATTCGCCTTCGTCGGCTGTGAAGAGTCGGCAATGGACAAGCGGGCAGACGAAGTTCGAGATACCACCCAAACCCAAGCCGATCAAATCCGTGACGCCTCGCAAAACACTGCTGAGAACGTTCGCGAAGGCGCCGACAATATGTCCGATTCAGCTGAAAACAAGGCTGATGCCATCGAGAACGTTGGCGAGAAGAAGGCTGACCGATTGGAAGAAGTGGGCGAGAACAAAGCTGACGCCCTGGAAGAAATCGACAACTAGTCCGTTTCACGTGCGATTCAATCGCGGGTGTCTCAACGCAAACCAAGTGCTTGACGGCGGTATCGCTGTCAAGCATTTTTTGTTTACTGATGGGGCGTTTTATGCGATATCCTCCGGCGGGTCCGTTGGACCTCCGGGCCCATCGTCCGTTAACGGCTCCGGCGGCGGGTTGCGACGCTCTTGCAGTTGACGCACCGCGCCCTTGAGCGAATCGAGTAGCCGAGGTACTTGGCCGGCAGCCAAATACACCCTGGCGCTCACCGCGGACTGCGGGAAAAAACTCGTTAAAAAATCCAATCCGAATTCGGTCGCACCGTGACCGATCATCACGCCGGTCGCATAGGCCCCCGACAGTGCCTCATCTGGAAGTTTCAGATCGTCGTAGAGCTCCTGAGGAGTGGGGCGTCGTTGCTCCGGATTGGGCTGCACCGGAGGTGCCGCTGGCTCCCCAAAGCGGCTGCGATAGATGTCTAGATTCTTTTGCAACGCCTCCACGAACTGCGGCATGACCGGGTGCGGAATCACGACTCGCGCGGCGACGCGGTGGGGGCGTCCTACCGTCTGCAGGAAGTCAATGATGAACTCAGTCGGGCCCGTCATGACGATCGCCCCGGTGCTGAAACAACCGCCCGCGACGTGATCGGGAACCCGTGCTCGTAGGGCCGGATTCTCATCGGGGGACGGTTGCGTGGGATCAGGTTCGGGCTGGTCAGGATTCATAGCGCACGGCCGAAAAAAGAGGCGTCGAGATTGGTCTCCGAGAGTCATCGTCAATCTAGTCTGCCAGCTCGATTGCTTCGAGGAGGCTGGCGGCTTTGACCCACGTTTCTTCTGTTTCCTGACGTGGGTTGCTGCGGGCCGTGATCCCGCCGCCAACAGGAAACTCCCAAACGGCGGCGTGGTTCTCGGTCGATTTTTGGGTCACGGTGCGAATCAAAATATTAAAATCCGCGTCGCCGCTGAGGCTGACGTACCCGAGAGAACCACAGTAGGCACCTCGCGGACATCCCTCCAACCTCGCAATGGTTCGCATGGCCTCCACCTTGGGAGCTCCTGTGATGCTGCCACCTGGAAAACATGCGGCGAGCAAATCAGAAATACTCGCATCCGGGCCGAGCACCCCGCGGACTGTCGAAACGAGATGTTGAACCCGCTGGTACTGTTCCAGCTCGCACAGCCCCGTCACTTCGACACTCTCATCCTTGCATACACGCGATAGGTCATTGCGCATCAGATCCACAATCATGATGTTCTCGGCGCGATCCTTTTCACTGGCGAGAAGGTCCTCTCCGAGTCTCGCGTCGGTGGCCGCGTCTCCGGTGCGGCGTACGGTTCCTTTAATCGGACGAGTGACCACCATCCGCTTGTCGTCATGGAGGTTGCGTACCTGCAGAAAGCCTTCCGGCGATGAGCTGATAACCTGATAATCACCACAGTCAAAGTACGCTGCATAGGGAGCAGGATTCATACGCCGCAAACGTTCGTACAGCGTGCCGGCTGAACAGGTCGCAGGATGAGTTAACGTTTGCGCCAGATTGACTTGGAACATGTCACCTTGGCAGATGCCGTCAATGATCTCTTGCACGCCTGCAGCAAACTGAGTGTCGGTGAAATTGCTCTGCAGTCTTGTTTCGCCATCGGATGCATGTGATTCCGGTTGAATTGCGACATCGCCGCCTGCGTCAGAGCATGCGTGCACCGGCGACTCTTGGGTGAGCCATAGCATCACTTGGTCCGCACGTTTCTCCGCACGCCCAGCATCGAGTGTGAACGTTTCGCTCAACCCGGTACTGAGCAACCATACCTGATTGAGTTGATGATCAACGGCAATCGTCCAGTCATAAAGACCGATGGCCATCCCCGGAATGTTGGATGTTGCTCGATCACTGGTCGGACGCAATGACGGCTCGAGCCACCACGCTGCTTCATACCCAATCAATGCGACGAGGCCACCGCAGAACGGGGGCAGGGTTTCAGTAGCCAATCGACAGTGCTGCAGGCTGCGGCACCACTGCTGCAGTACCGGCCACGGATCCGGCGAGCTCATATCGGCAACGCACCACGCGACCGGGTCCGCAGACAGAAACGAATAACGCCCGCGATCGCTCTGGTGATCCGACGCCGAATCCAGCCACACGCAGTTGGGTAACTGTCGGAGTCGTTCGAACGGCAACGTCAACTCGACGCTTGTGAGCTCGTCAAGTCGCCGGACCACGGGGATTGTTCGGGGGGGTGTTGACATCGTCATGCGTTCCGAAATTGGTAGGTCTCGTGATGCCGCGTACGTTGCCATCCCAGTCGCTCAAAACACTTTGCGGAAGCCGCATTGGCCAGTTTGACGGTGGCCACAAATCGCGGGTCTGTGTCGATCTGCATGGCGGCAATACCCAACCGCAGTATCTCGGTACCTATACCACCACCCCGTGCCGCGGCATCGACCGAAAACCCGATCTGCCATTCACTGTCGGCCGTCAGTGACATGCGTATTTGGCCCACCGGGCGATCTGAACGCATCGCGACAAACAGTCGTCGGTCGTCACGGCCGAGCTGCTCGCGAAACCATTCAGAATGCTCACTCCACGAGATCTCGGCGGACTGCAACGAGTTCGTTCTCACGAGCGGGTCATTCGCCCAGTCAAAATACATCCGGCAGTCGGCAGACGTCGCCTGCCGCAGCCAGACGCCCGAATCCATCGCAGCAGCGCATCGATCCGCTCCATAGCCATCCACCCAATCACGGAAGCGATCGAAATCACGGCCACCCGAGGAAATTGATTGTGCGAAACGCTGGAGTGCATCGCGGTCGATTTGCCGTGGGGTCCCCAGACCCACGGCGATCCGTTGACCGACAAGCTCATCGTAAATGGGCTGTTGGTTCTCTGCGATCACGATGATCGCTGCTGGTAATCCAAAATACATCCATTCCCAGCACGAACTGCCCCCCGCGGTGATAGCGGCATCCGCCCACACATATTGTGCAGGCATGTCGCTGACGCCCGTGAGTACTTCCACGTGGTGGCTGGGGCGAGCCGCCTGTTCGCGGAGTCGATCCAGATGTGGGTTGGCCGGGCCGACCAGCACGCGTATATCGATCGACGCGCTAGCCATCTGGTTGATCAGGGACAGGATGCTGCCGGTAACATTGTCGGCATCACTACCTCCGAGGGTCACCAGTAGCCGCGGCCGACGCGGTTGCTGGAGGGCTGCTGAGGCGATATTACTCGCCAAGAATTCCTGCCTCAGCAGTGCAAACCGGGTCCCGAAGAGTCGCTGGCAGTCGGCGACCCGACACGCGTAGGGTTCTCGCATGGCGTGTGGATTTTGATTGATGATCACGTCAGCCGACCAACGATGGCAGTAATCAAAATCGGTCACGATGGCTAAACGCAGCGAGGTGTCACGAATCGCGGCTTGAAACTCCGGCGAGAAATCATAGCCATCCGCAACGACCCATCGAGCCCCAATCTGGTTCGCGATGTTGATGGTTGCCTGTTGGTCGATGTCGTCTGCCGCGACTGCCGCCGCCACGTGATGCACGCCAATCGACTCGGTCTCTAAACGCTTTGCTAAGGAGGGCGGCAGCGAACGGGCCAGCAGATGGGCCTCGCCGCCACGTCGCCGCCACGCCTGGGCCAGTGCAATCATGCGCATCACGTGCCCGGTGCCAATCTGCACAGAGGCATCGGCGCGGATGAGGAGCACGGGAGTGGGCGGGGGTGCGGCTATTTTTCAATCCGCCGGGCTGAGCGGAAAATGTTCCTCCACGACAGCATAGAACTCTACCGCCGTCGAGACCTTGGCTACATGCGTGCGGAAATGCCGGGCCCCGCGTTTGCCTTGGGCGTAGCAGCAGGCGTACTTCCGCATCAAGATCGTGGCCTTCTCCTCCCCGAAACGCTCCAGAACGAGCCGGTAGTGATTCAACATCACGTCACGCTGCTCAACCATGGTAGGTTCTGGCGGTACCGGCTCTCCACGCAGTGCTGCGGCGGCTTGGGAAAACAGCCATGGTCGGCCCAGGCAAGCGCGGGCGATCATGACGGCGTCCACATTGTACTTTTCAAAGGCGGTGACGACCTTGGCGGGGCTGTCGAGATCCCCGTTCCCAATCAGCGGGATGTGCTTCAGGTGCGCCTTGATCTCGCTGATTCGGTCCCAGTCGGCGTGGCCGCGAAACATGTCGGCCGCCGTTCGGCCATGTACCGTCAAGGCCGCCGCTCCGGCCTCCTCGACGACGCGGGCGATCTCATCGCAATTGATATTGTTGGGGTGGCATCCCAGTCGAATCTTGGCCGTGACAGGAGTCGGCGCGCAAACTTCAACGAGTTGAGAAATGATTGCATGCATCCGCTGCGGTTCGCGAAGCAGGTAACTGCCGCTATGGGCCTTTTGAGTCACTTGGCGGACGGGACAACCAAAGTTAATGTCGACCACGCTGACTTGATACTCCTCGACCAAGCGAGCACCCACTTTCGCCATCGTTGCTGGATCATTGTCCCAAATCTGAACTGCCAGCGGCCGCGGTTCGTCCGCCACCCCCCACAATCGATCGGGATGCTCCGCTTCGTGTTCGTCCATCCAGACGAACCCGCGGGCGTTGACCATTTCGGTCGCGAGCAAGCCCGCACCACCGAACTGGCGAACAATCTGTCGAAACGCGGCATTGGTGAACCCCGCCATCGGCGCCTGCAGAATCGGCGGATCGATGGTCAGATTACCGATTTTCAGCGGGGCGATGGCGGTGGCGGGCATGGCATTTCAAATAGACGAGTACTGTATCAAGCGTAGCGGCACGAGCCGGCTCGCGACTGGTAAGCCGAGCCGCATCAGCGGCCGGGCAGGCGTCGCTGCCTGACGGCACACGGCTTGAGCTACTGATCGGCGGGCAAGCGACCAATTTCGATTACCGGGAAGTCGCTGGTCAATCCCTGGACCATAAATTCGACCAAGTCGGCTTTCTCAGCCTCAGTCAGATTCAGGGGCTTCATCTTGTCGCTGAGCCACTGGTTTGGATGACCGCCCTTGTCGTACCACTCGACGACTTCCTTGAGCGTCTTCTGGCTGCCGTCGTGCATGTAAGGCCCCGACGTAGCAACGTTCCGCATGGTCGGCGTCTTAAATGCCCCGCGATCCTTTTCTTCCTGCGTGACGACAAATCGACCTAGGTCCGGCTCGTCAGATTCCATCCCGACTCCAATGTTGTGGAATTGTTCGTCGGTGAAATTGGCACCCGCGTGGCAGGCTGTGCAGTTCGCTTTGCCGAACGTGAGTTCCATGCCGCGAATGGATGACTCGGTCATCGGATTCTTGGCTGCTTCGGCCTTGAGTTGAGCGTACTGTTCGGCCAGTTCCGGTTCTTCGTCGAGATACTCCAGGTCGTCGGCGAACGTCTTCTCGAAAGTGGCGAGGGGAACGTAATAATCGTAGGGAGCTGGGCCGGTGACAATCGTGCGTTCAAAGGTCGCGATCGCTTTGCCAACATTGTCGATCGTGAGCCCGTCCGGAAAGATCCGTTCGAACTGGGTACGGTAGACAGGGAGTCCCGACAGCGTTTCGATACAGGCCTCATGCGTACTGGCCATTTCAATCGGGTTGGCGATCGGACCCACCGCCTGCTCTTCGAGCGACCCGGCCCGCCCATCATGGAACTGGTGCGTGCTCAAAATACGATTGAACGAAACCGGTGAGTTGCGGTTGCCAGTCTGGTCACCGACGCCCACCCCAAACTGAGTGTCGAACGCCCAGCCCAATTCGGGGGCGTGGCAGGAAGCGCACGAGACAGTACTATCGGACGACAATCGAGGATCAAAGTAGAGTTGCCGGCCGAGCTCGATTTTGGCCCGGGTGATCGGGTTATCTTCAGGAATATAGATGTTGCCGGCGGCGGCATCGAGGCCACGCGGTAGCTTGACGTCCAAAGCCGCGTGATTCTTGGGCTGAGCCAGCCACTGCTTCACCTGCTCCATCGTCAGGGGCCCTTCGCCAGGGATCCCCTCGGTTAGCGTCGGATCGCCCAAGCTGACTTCCTCCGTCGGCACGGCCGCAGGTGGGGGTTCGTCTGCGGTGACGACGTCCGTGCACAGGCCGCTCAGACCAACCAAAACGGCGATATTTGCTGCGAAACAGCGGGGCGTCAGCGACTTGGGTCGCCGACGGATGCGAGTGATATTCATGGCAAATTCAATTGAAAACTAGGCGGGAAATCAGCAGGATCTGTTGTACGATGCATGGAGAATCCAACTCGACTCCATGGCGTAGCAGGGGCTCATTCTAAACCAAGATGCCAACTTACGCACGCCGATTGAGCGTCGTTCCTCGTAGGCGACCTTTAAATCCAACGCTCGTCATTTACCGCTCAAGAGTAACAACGCCGGATCAAATGAGAAATTGAGAGTCATAAATAGCATGGTGTTCGGATCAAGCTGTCGGATGCGTGATGGCCGGCTCTATGCTGCGACGGGTGTTGACTCAACCACGAAATACACGAAAAAGATGGACGCTTAACTTTCGTGTCCTTCGTGTATTTCGTGGTTCAGACTTCCAGCTGGATGGAGGGCTCGCTCACACGCCTTTGACACGGATCCGTTCGGAGCGACGTCGATAGAGAATCGCAACAGGGCTTTGCGTTTTAAGCTGTCGGATGCGTGATGACCTGCTCGCTGCAGTGACTGGTGTTGATTCAACCACGAAATACACGAAGGACACGAAAAGATGGACGATAGATTTTCGTGTGGTTCGAGTTTCGCGCTGTTAAAATAATTCGTAGTTCCCTGCCGTTCTCTGCGATATAGAACGGTGACAAAATCATCTGTGGTCAAACGCTACCCATTCGTGATGTCGACAATACTCACCTTGCTCGCTACCGGATTGTTTGTCGCTGGCGTTCGATCCCTCGTTACGCTCAAACGGACTGAGGAGGCAACACGCACCGAACGCTCCGACCCCTTTTTCACCTCGGTCGCATTGTTGTTTTCAACGGCTAACCGCAGCGACGAGTTTCGCGCGGTGCAACGGCGAGCCGTCTGGCTGTTCTGTGCCGCCATCCTCTTACTTTACATTGCACGGGTCGCAATCGTTCAGTCCGCTGCGAGCTGATACGGATGTCACTTGCTCGGTCACGCCAGGTCGGCTCATTCGAATCAAGTGGTGCCTTTCACCGGGCACCGCAGTGGTTCCTGCGGTGGAGGCTATATTAGGCTCATCCGCCGGGAGCGTGCGCCCCGGCATGATCTAGCGGTTATGGCGATTGGATTTTGAATAAGAATTCTTTGCCACGGACGAAGATCGCGCCATGGGAGACAGCGGGGCATGCCGTCGTGGACATTTCAGGAACATCGTTGACGGCGATGATATCTGGCTCTCGTTGAGCATTCACGATGCTGCCAAGCCCGCTCTGGTTGAAGAAGTACAGGTGGTCTCCGGCAAGAATGGGCGATGCCAGATAATCGCCCGAGAGTCGTTCCTTCCAGAGTTCTTCACCTGTGTCCACATCAATGCAAGCCAACACGCCATTGTCGGTGACTTGATAGATCAAACCATCATGCTCGATCGGCAACGCAAAACGCGGATTTCCCCGCTCACGTACCCAGACCACGTGCGAGTCGGTGATATCCCCCTGCGTGGACTCATCCATTCGGACAGCGACGAGCTGGGCGCCGCGGGAACCGGTGTTGATGATCACCAGCTTTTTTTCTGGCAACCACAGCGGCCGAATGCCAGCGTTGTAGCTATCGTGTCGAAGCGTCCAGAGTTCTTGGCCGGTCTCAAGGTCATAGCTTTGCATGGCTCGAGCGCCAACAGAAAGCACCTGCACTTGATCGCCGACTTCAATGATGGCAGGCGTGCAGTATGCTTTTCGCATGTCACCGTCACGTAACGGTTTGCCATCGTCGCCGAGATCTTCATAGTCCGTACTGCGATCAGTCCGCCACAAGGTTTCTCCCGTCTGGGCATCGAGCGCCGTCGTGTATTGCTGGTCGACACCATCGAAAGTCAGCACCAATTTATTGTCGTACAGCACGGGCGAGGAACCGGGGCCTCGAAAGTGTTGGCAGGGCAAATCTCGTCGCTGCCAGATCACCTCGGCGGTCCGTGAATCGAGTTTGGCCGTCCCATAGCTGCCGAAGTGAACATACACGGCGCCTGGCGCCAGCACACAGCTTGGTGCAGCGTAATTGTTGAATCCGACCGCTCCGCCGAGCGGCTCGACATCCTCGTTTTCGAATAGGACGCGATCATGGAGGATTTCACCGGTCTGCTCATCGATCGCGATGACAGACTGCCGCGTCCCATCGGCGGTTGCTGCGGTGAGCCACACTCGCCCCTCCGCGATCACCGGGGACGAATGCCCTTGACCATGCAGCGGCGCCTTCCACGCGACGTTCTCGCTATCCGTCCAATGTATCGGAAGAATTTCCGCGTCAGCCTCGGCCACGACGCCGTCATGGGTCGGCCCGTGGCGGTCGGGCCATTGCGCTTGGCTATACTCAAAAGAACTGATCAGTAACGCAGTTAAGACGGACGCGAAGGTCGTGAGTTGGGTTAGGCGATTCATAGCGGTCGCAGGCTGGAAAGACAGATGGAGCAGGTGGGAACGTGACATTGTACTAGACGTTGAGCAATCGCGAGCTTCCGCCTCAAAATCGTCGTGTCAGGAGAATGAGCAGGATGCTGGACTCGCGACGGTACCGTGTCGTACCTCTGGGGCGGGAGTCTCTGCCTCCGTTTCGCTCCAAACTTACAGGAAATTGCCGCAATCGAACGAGTCCAGCTACAATAGGCGTGCTCCCAAATAGGCGTACTCCCAGCCAAACGCTGAACTTACTTACGATTCATCCCAGCGGACCAGCGTATGGATAATGCGGCGCGACAAAGTATTGCCGGTCGGCCTCTGTGCAGGTATTCATGTCCGAAATCACCCAAATATTAAACCGCATCGACGACGGGGACGCTGCCGCGGCAAATGATCTGTTGCCTCTGGTTTATGCGGAGCTGCGCCGACTCGCGGGACATCGCATGCGGCAGGAACCCGCTGGGCACACCCTGCAGCCGACCGCTCTGGTGCATGAAGCCTACATGCGAGTTGTCGGTTCCAACAATGAGGCCGCCAACTGGGATAGCCGAGGGCATTTTTTCGGTGCCGCCGCCGAAGCGATGCGACGGATTCTGATCGAGAGTGCGCGGCGGCGAAAGAGTCTTAAGCGGGGTGGGGATCGAAAATCCTGTTCGATCGCGGACGCGGATGCTGTCGTCGATGCTGCCAACGTGGATGAGTTGCTTGATTTAGATGCTGCGCTTGGGAAACTCGCCGTCGACGAGCCCGAGCTTGCGAAGTTAGTAGAATTGCGATATTTCGCTGGATTGAGCGTCGACGAATCTGCCGCCGCCCTAGGGATCTCGGCCCGCACGGTCAAACGTAACTGGGCCTTTGCCCGCGCATGGTTGGGACGCGAGATCAACCTCGAAGGAAAATCTTGATTTTTCCTGGCCCATCGGCGAATTGGTTTACGCATCAATCTCTTGACGGGTTTACTTGCGAACGACTCCATCATCGCTGGACCGCGCCAGTTTGATTCGCCGTGTGAACGCTAAGCTCAGCTTTCGCGAAAAGAACAAGAACCGGGGCTAGCGCCCAAACGGCTATTGCGACTAGTGAAATACGTCGCTAGTTCATCGGAATGACAGTGTCCAATCAGGGGAGCATTCGAGAGACCGGCAAACCGGCTGTGGACAATGTCAGCAACTGATCGGAGACGCGATCAGCAGCGATCTCGACGGGTTTAATCATGCAAAGCGAAAAATCCATCTTCTTCCACGCCATAGACCTCGACAATGTCAATGTGCGTCAGGCATACCTGCGGAAGGCCTGTCGAGGGGACAAGAAGCTCTTAGCAGCGGTATCTGAGTTGTTGCGAGAACACGATCGAGATTTCAATCCCATCGACAATCCTGCGGCGGTTGCTCTCCTGCCCACACCTTTGGAAAACGATCCGAAAGCGACCGACGACCGATTTGCTCCCGGCACGATGCTCGGTGCGTACAAACTCCGAGAGCAGATCGGTGAGGGCGGGTTTGGTCTTGTCTTTGTCGCTGATCAGCTCAGTCCGGTGCGCCGACGTGTGGCGTTGAAAATTATTAAACCTGGCATGGAATCCAAGGAGATCATGGCGAGGTTTGAGGTCGAGCGACAGGCGCTCGCGATGATGGATCATGAGAACATCGCCCGCGTGTTTGATGCGGGTGTGACCGATAGTGGGCAATCGTACTTTGTGATGGAGCTGGTTCGCGGTGTTCCACTGAATCAATTCTGTGACAATCATCGGCTCAACACCGAGGATCGGCTGCACCTGTTCATTTCAGTTTGCAATGCCGTTCAGCATGCTCACCAGAAAGGCATCATTCATCGCGATTTAAAGCCTACCAATGTGCTGGTGACGCAGCAGGACAGCCGACCGATCGCGAAGGTGATTGATTTCGGCGTCGTCAAAGCAATTGGTCAGCGTCTGAGCAACACCACGATCTACACGCGACTGGCATCGATGGTAGGGACGCCCGCTTACATGAGTCCCGAGCAAGCCGAGATGACCGTCGGCGACGTGGATACTCGCAGCGATATTTATTCACTCGGCGTGCTGTTGTACGAACTGCTCACCGGCTCCACCCCGCTGGCGATTGACCGCCTGAATCAAGTGGGTTTTGACGAACTGCGTCGGATCATTCGCGAGGAAGAGCCGCTCCGGCCGAGCAAGTTGCTCAGTACTCTCAACGGCGACCGGGCGAGCACGCTATCGGCAAACCGACGTATGGAGCCTGCCCAGCTTGAGTCTACCATTCGCGGAGACCTGGACTGGATCGTCATGAAGGCGCTCGATAAGGATCGCAATCGCCGCTACGTTAGCGCCGCCGCCATGGCGGAGGACGTCGAGCGACATTTGAACGAGCAGCCAGTGGAGGCCCGCCCGCCGACAGCGAGGTATCGTTTTTCAAAGTTCGCCCGTCGCAACCGCGTTGTCCTCACCACCATTTCGCTGGTCGCTGCCGCCTTACTGCTGGGATCGGCAATCAGTGTCTGGCAGGCTCGAGTGGCCATTGATGCGATGCAACAAGCTAATCAAACTCGCAAGGACCTGGAGGAATTTACCAACCGGCTCAAACATGCCAACAGTTTGCTCGCAAGGGGGCGTGCCAACGCGGAAGCCGGCAGTTGGGCGGAGGCCAACTCGTCATACACCGCCGCGACTCAAATCCAGCCCGAGTATTTTCATGTCTGGATGGAACGGGGGTCGTTCTATGCCAAGCTTGGATTGTGGGAGATGTCCGCCGCCGACTATGCCCGAGCATTGCAACGCGGTTCTGCCGTCGATGGAGCAGAGTACCTGGGCGTTCCGCAGCTATTTCTTTACACCGGCGATCTCGCCTCTTATCGGGAACTGGTCGACGACCTGAGGAACTCCAATAGTGGTGCCACGGGTACCAAATTGCGTGGCGAGCTCATGGGAAAGCCGTCCATGGAATCTGCCCGCATGATTGCTGCGACGGCTGAGGAGTTGATCGAAGATAGCCGCGGTTCGATCCCCTCAGGTCTGAGTAACCGTAGTCGCCGAATTCCGCGTGGTGTCAAATTGTATCTAGCCGGATGGGCACACTTGGCAGCGGAGCAATACGACCAGGCGATCGAGCGACTCGAGCAATCCCTCAGCGAAGATGTTACGTGGGCCGGTCTGGGGATCAGCTATCCCTTGTTGGCGATGGCGTACTCGCATGTCGGCCGAGACGAGGATGCTTACATCACGTTGGAAAAATCCCAGGCGGCACTTGATGACTGGCTCGACGAATCACTGGAGAAAATGCAGGGGACCCCTCCCATCCCTTGGTTTGACTGGATCGAGTTCATCGCCAACCATCGTCAGGCAGCAGAGATGATCCGTGGAGAGAGATCGCCCATCGATCCTCGCTATCAACAGCAACGAGCAAAAGCTCAATCCGTTATCCAATAGCAACGTCCACTGTCCAATCGTTCACACGTCTCGACCCACGCTATTGACCGTTTTCGAAATGGTGCGGAGCGAGCTCGCTGGCCTGCAAAGTATCCGCGGGCTGAGAATTTCTCCGTCAGGTTTTTATTTGTCATTTTTTGTGACCCCGCCGGTGCGTCGTCTACGCATTACCAATCCCACCCCAACCCGCCCAAAAGACATTGCATATGAATGCCACCCCGGGTCCTCCCAGCTCACATCAACACGAAAGCTCATCGTCCTCGGTCCAATTGCCGGAGGAAACGCCAGCCGAACCACGCCGCGGGACGTTGGGCCGGCTTGTCAACGTGATTGTCTCCAGTGGGATTTTAGCGCTCTGCGTTTTTGGATACACGTTCTTGGGTGAGCGCGAACGTCCTGAGCGAGCCAAGTCAGCGAAGTCAGGCAAGACGACCGTGACGACGCAAGAATTGCGAATTCACAGCGGCCCTGTTCCGATCGATGTCAACGGTGTGGCCGTGCCGCTGAGAGAAATTCGCCTAGCGACGGAAGTCTCCGGCCGGATCGTCGAACAGTCACGCAATCTTCGCACCGGCCGGATGGTGGAAGCTGGAGAAGTTTTAATTCGTCTCGATCCAATTGAGTACGAACTGGAGGTCAAGCGTTTGCGGGCACAGGCCTCACAAGAAGCCGCTGAAGTCGCCTCCGTTGAAGTGAGTATTGGAAACACTCATGAACTTTCCAAGCTCGCTCAGCAGCAGTTTGACCTTGCCAAAAGTGAACGCGATCGGGTGGATATCTTGGCGAAACGGCAGGCCGCATCAGCAACGGAGCTCGATGCCGTCAAGCGAGCGGAGCTGACGGCGAAAGCATCGTTTGTTGAGTTGGGTAATCGGCTGCGTGAACTGGAGTCGCAGCGTCTGTTGTTGCTCGAAAAGCGAGCGATGACCGACGTCCTGCTGCAACGGGCTCAACTCGATCTATCGCGTTGTGTCGTCAAGACGCCCATCCGCGGACGGGTGGTCGCATCGACGGTTGAAGAGGACTCCTACGTCCCCGCTGGCACATCCTTCATCACGATCGAAGATACTTCGGCGGTCGAAGTGCGCTGTAACCTAACCGCGGATCAAATGATTTGGGTTTGGAGCAGCGGAGGTATCACACGCTTTATCGAGCCATCGGCATTAGAGCTGGCCAGGGTAGCTCCCGGGGATGCTGGTGAGTCACCGTTGCCAATGGGAACCAGTGAAGACGATCGCGTACCACCCATCCCCGCCACGATTTCATATAAGTTCGGCTCAGAAACCCATCATTGGCCCGCCGTCCTGCAACGCATTGATGGTGCCGGGATTGATCCGCAAACTCGAACCTATCCATGTTTATTTCGTGTCAACACGCCGCAGTCTCTCGTTTCAACCGGGCGTCGCCAGCAATTGACTCGCGGCATGTTCGTTTCAGTTGTCATGGACACGCAGCCCGATCAAACGCTCTATGAGGTAGCCGAGACTGCTATCCGGCCTGGCAATCGCGTGTGGTTGAGCGTCGATGGACGTCTCCGAGTCCTACCCGTCACGATCGTCAGCCGGTTGCCCGAGTCGATCGTGATTGCCATGGATCCTGAGAAAAGCCAAGGTGTTTCCTTAGCGATGGCCGAGATTATCGTCTCCCCGGTAAGTGATCCACTCGACGGGATGGCAATCGCAGCAACGCCCATGCAGAGCGAAGAGCCCGCGGCAATTGGCAGCTCGGACCCTCGGCTGGGAACAGAGGTGGCCACGCTCGCCGAAGCGACGGGAAATTCACAGTCTGAGGACAGCGGTTACGAAAGCGTTGATCCCCAGTCGGACGACGGCATCAATGAGGTTACTGGTCGGTCGGGTGTGCTCACCTCTGCTGTGAAGGCCGAGCCTGCAATGGAGACGGCGCAATGAAATCGCTGATTGCATGGTCGGTCAAAAATTGGCAAGCGATGAACGTCGTGATGCTCGGGGTATTGTTGTTAGGGGCATACAGTCTGTCCCAACTCCGTCGCGATTTTTGGCCCGACTTCGAGCTCTACGTACTGAACATTTCTGTGACCTACCCGGGGGCGAGCCCGGATGAGATTGAAGAGGGGATTCTCGAGAAGATAGAGGAGTCTATCCACACCGTTGATGGGATCGACGAGATGACGTCGTCGGCGCGCGAAGGCATCGGTACGGTGATGTTGGAACTCGACCCCGATGCCAACCAAGCCGACGCGCAACGTATCCTGACCGAGGTCACCACGCTCATCGGGCAAATTCCCAGTTTCCCCGAGTTGGCTGAAAAACCAGACATTCGGCTCAACACGAACTTCACTACGGCGATTCGAATCGCAGTGATGGGCCCCAAGATCAATCGATCTCAGCACGATCGGTCTCAGCACGATCATCGTGGAACACTGCGTCGAACCGATTCGTTTGTTGCCGACCAGACTGATGACTCGAAACTCCGTGAGCCGGTCAGCTCCAGCGAGTCGGCCTTAGCCCAGGCGGAAGCTGCCCTCTCGCTCCGACGTGTTGCCGAGCGAGTTCGGACGGACGTGCTCGCACTTCCCTCGGTCTCGGTGGCGGATTTGGTCGGGACACCCGACTATCAAATTGATGTTGAAATTCCCGAGCAAACGCTGCGCAAGTACAACCTGTCGCTTAAAAGCGTCGCCGACATTGTGCGCAGTAATAACGTCGAACTGCCTGCTGGAACGCTCAAAGGACGCTCACAAGAAATATTGCTACGGGGCAGTGACAAAAGTGACGTTGGCGAAGGCATCGCGGAGATCCCACTGGTCAGTGAACCCGGTGGCGCGGTGTTGACGGTGGGCGATCTAGGCATTGTCCGCGATGAGTTTGCGGTCGACGGCACCATCAACGAAATCAATGGGCGTCCCGCGGTGCTCGTGTCAGTGGAGACGACCAGCGCCGACGACATCATCGAAGTCTCGCAGGAGGTCAAAGACTTCGTCGTGCGAGAGAGTGCGAATCTGCCGCCCGGTTACTCGATGACGACACTTCGTGACCGCTCGACGAGCGTCGAGAGTCGCTTGCAATTGCTCAGCAAGAACGCCTGGATGGGGTTGGTGCTGGTGTTTATCGTGTTGGCGTTGTTTTTGGAAATGCGGTTGGCATGGTGGGTGATGCTGGGGATTCCAGTATCGCTGCTGGGCGCCTGCATTTACATGTATTACGGCAACCAAACTCTCAACATGACGTCCATGTTCGCGTTTCTGATTGCGTTAGGAATCGTGGTCGATGATGCGATTGTGGTCGGTGAGAATATTTACGTTCATCGCGAGATGGGCAAGAGTTACCGCCAAGCGGCCATCGACGGTGCCTACGAAGTGATGCCGTCGGTGATCACTGCCGTCACGACCACGGTGATCGCATTCGCGCCGATCATGTACATGGAGGGTCGCATCAAGCGGCTGACGGTGGTGCTGCCCATGTGCGTCGGTGCGATGTTGCTGATTTCAATGATTGAGAGCCTGACCATCCTGCCAGCCCACCTCTCGCATCGCCGCAGTCGTTTTTTAGATGCCTTGGGTTACTTGTTTTTGCCACTGCGACCGCTCAGTTGGTTGTTGCAGAAGGCGAACGCGGCGATGTCAAGCTTACTCGCGTGGGTGATCGACAGCATCTACACACCGGTGCTTCGCTGGTCGCTCGGTAATTCGGCGATCGTGATCGCTACCTTGGCGGGTATGCTGATTTTGTCGGTGGGGGTCGTGAGGTCGGGAATGGTGCCGTTCTTGTTGTTGCCTAAAATTGACTTTGGGTTCATCACAGTGTCGGTTACCTACCCCGACGGCACCCCCGTGGAGATTACCGACGCTGCCACGCAGCGACTTGAAGAAGCCATTTGGCGTGTCAATCAACGCTCGATTGACGAGAAAATGACGGAGGATCCAGGAGGTTTCGTACAAGCGGTTCAGCGTACCGTCGGATCATCCGGTGACGAGGTCGGCATCGCTCCCGCCAGTCATGTGGGTGGATTGTTCATTCAGCTCAACGATATTGGTGAGCGAACTGTTAGCAGTGACGAGATTGTCCGCATGTGGCGAAAGGAGTCGGGAAGTTTCCCGGGTGCGGAAGCTGTCGCGTTTGGCGCCACTCCACGAGGTCCTGCTTCCCTGCCACTCGAGATGCGTTTGATGGCGACGGGCGAGCACCACGACCAACTCGATGCAGCGATCGAGCGTTGCAAGGCGAAACTGGCCGAGTACCCCTATGTTTCCGACATCGCAACGGACACTCGGCAAGGAAAATGGGAGTATCGCATCAAGGTTCGCGACGATGCCGAAGCGATGGGGGTTTCGCTGGCCGATGTGGCCGGAACGGTCCGCGCGTCGTACTACGGTGAGGAAGTAATGCGACTGCAGCGAGGCCGCCACGAGGTGCCGCTCCGCGTGCGCTATCCCCGTGACGAACGAAATACATTGGTCAGCTTTAATGATATCCGCATCCGCGGGATCGACCGGACCGAACGACCTCTGAGCGAGGTCGCCGAAGTCGACGTGCAACGGGGGTATTCTGAAATTCGCCGTATCAATCAAATGCGCAGCGTGGGCGTCGTCGCCGACGTGGACGAAACCCGCGGCAACGCTTTTAACGTGGTTTCCGATCTAAAGAAGAACTTCGTTCCCCTCCTCGCCGAAGAGTTCCCCGGTGTGGAGTTTGAGTGGGGGGGGCAGCAGGAACAGACCGATGAAACCGTTCACAGTCTATCGCTCGGATTCTTTGTCGTATTGGGAGCAATGTTTTTACTGCTGACAATTCAGTTCAACTCGTGTTGGCAGGCGGTGCTCATCCTCATGATCATTCCGTTCGGGTTTATCGGGGCAATCTTGGGACATGTCGTGATGGATATTGAACTCACCCTGTTCAGTATCTTCGGCATCGTGGCGTTGGCCGGTGTGGTGGTCAATGATTCCATTGTGTTGATCGATTTCATTAACCATCGCGTCGCCGAAGGGCTACCCCAACACGATGCAATTATCGATGGATGCCGACGCCGTTTTCGAGCTGTGTTGCTGACGTCGGTGACAACCTGTGCCGGAATGATGCCGATTCTGCTGGAGCGGTCCAAGGAAGCGCAGGTTGTGTCACCGATGGCCACAAGCCTGACGTTCGGTCTCGCCTTCAGTACGCTGGTGGTTCTGGTACTCGCTCCGGTGATGTACCAAGTTCTCGCCACACTGATGGCGAGCGAACCGGATCATGATGAGTTACCCACTGCAGTGACCGCCGCCGTTTAGCCACGTGCACATGAGACCTACTGCTCCACGTTGACACGCGTTGCACTCACTTCGCGTGCGGATGACGTGTTCACTGATGCAGTGTTGCCAAGCACTTCATCAAGGCGACGACGAATCAGCTCTGCCCAGAGCTGATACCCAGGCTCATTTTGGTGAAGCTTGTCTTGGCGGAATAACTCCGGTCGAGATTGATCCTGGCTGTCGAGATAATACTCCGCTGTGCTGATGAAGGATACACCGGGGTGCGTCAACGCAACGTCTCGCAGCATCGCGTTGAGATCGCGAATCTGCGGCCAGACGCGCCACCGTGAAGGTGTGGGAGTGACCTCGACCAAGAGCACTGGTGCATCGGGTTGATGCTGATGCGAGACCTCGATCACGTGAAGGACCATCTTCCGAACCGCGTCGACCGAACGGTCCGCGTCTGACCCGGTAATGTCGTTGGCCACAAACACCACCAAGGCCTTGTATTGATGGGGGGTAACCAGGCGTTTCGCGAATACGACTAGATCGCTGAATCGAGCCCCCCCATATCCTCGCCGAATAATGGGATAAGGTGCGAGCATCTCAGCGGCATCCTCCCACAGTCGGATGCTGCTGCTGCCCAGCAGCATGACGGCATCTTCGGGATCGCTCTGTGAGCGGTCGAGCTGTTCCAGTCCGGTAATTTCTTGCTCCCACCTAGCAATGGCTTTTGCTCGATCTTGCGGCGAAAGTATTCCCTCCAACTCCACTTCGGTGGCATTCCGTGAGGAAGAAGGGATTTTTTTTTCTTGCGCTAGGGCGTTCGATGCGGCACTGGACGACAACAAGATCAAGGCCGTACATAGTGTTGTCAATCGAGCCTGGGCGGACAGTGGCAGAGAACTCGCCGATGAACCCTGCGGTAGGGTAACTGGTATGGCGAAGCCTAGGATAGATCGTGGCGTCATGGTGGAACAGCTGGAATGATGGATGTGAAAAGCGGGTATTTACGGGCTCGACTGATGCACCCGCGCGAATTTCGTTTGGTGTAGAATAACAGACTGCTTCGTACGGGTGGCCAATGTGGAGCGGACGTTTCATTTCGACAACGTTTGCCTCGGCCACTCATCCCGCCTCACGTCCTTCCTTCGCTCAAACGTGTAAGTTTATGACAAATCAACAAAGCAATCCTGATTCGCTGCCAACGAGCTCAAATGAAAATCGCCGTGATTTTCTACGAAACCGAGTAGCGACCTCGGCGATCGCTGCATCGACATTAGCAATTCCAGCTGGCGTGTCCGCCGCTGAAACGAAAAGTAGTACATCGGCCAACGCTGACTCGAGCAATCCAATCCGGATCGCATTGGTTGGATGTGGTGGTCGCGGCACCGGTGCAATCAATGATTCGTTGACTATCAACGACGGTGTCGTGTTGGTGGCGCTGGCTGACCTCGATATTCAGAAGTGCGACCAAACTCGTCGCGGGATGACCAGTCGACATGCCGACAAAGTAAATGTTCCGGATGCCAAAATGTATGCGGGATTGGATGCCTACAAACGCGTGCTCGCTGACCCCGATGTGGACGTCGTCCTGCTGGCAACGCCTCCCGGCTTCCGTCCGTATCACATCTCCGAAGCAGTGGACGCTGGAAAGCACATCTTTGCTGAGAAGCCATCGTGCGTTGATCCCGCCGGCTACCACGTTTGTCTGGACGCTCACGAGCGAGCCGTCGCCAATGGCACCGCGATCGTGACGGGAACTCAGTATCGTCGACAGACCAACTATATCGAGGCCGTGGAGAAAATCCGCGAAGGTGCGATCGGTGATATCGTCAGTGCGACAACCCGCTACTGTTCCAACTCGATCTGGTTTAAGAACCGTAAACCAGGCATGAGCGAACTGGAATATCAACTCTACAACTGGATGCATTTCGTGTGGCTCTCAGGCGATCAAATCGCCGAGCAAGCCGTCCATAACATCGACGCACTCAACTGGGTGATGGGCTCGCCCCCGGAATCCGCATATGGCTCCGGTGGTCAGTTCACCCGCCCTGAAGGCAGTGAAATGTGGGATAGCATGTCAGTCGACTATGTTTATCCTGGCGAACGGGTCGTGTCCTTCATGTGCCGACAGATCCCCGGCACCCAAGGTGACAACGGGAGTGTGATCTACGGAACCGAAGCAAACATGCACATCGCTGCAATGAGTGGCGGATCACGAATCGTCGATCGCAAGGGCAAAGAAGTCTGGTCGGTCGCGGGAAGCATTTCCGATGCCTACAAGCAAGAGCATAAAGACCTGATCGACTCCATTCGCGATGGAAAACCGATTGTCGAACTGAAGCAGACTGCAGACAGTTCCTTGACCGCCGTGCTGGGACGATTGGCTGCCTACACTGGCCAGAAAGTTACCTGGGATTTTGTCACGGATAAATCGACGCTTGATCTCTTCCCGCAGGACATGGCTTCCAATGGTGTGCCACCGTCGCAAGGCTGTGCCATTCCTGGCAAAACGAAACTCGTATGACCCAGACGAATCGTGACGCCGTCGCGCATTTAATTTTCGACGTCGAAAGTATTGCCGATGGAGAGTTGATCGCCGCTGTCCGGTACAGCGGCGAGAAACTGTCCGCTGACGAGGCAATCGCGCGTTACCAGGCCGAACGGTTCGAACAAACTGGATCCACGTTTATCCCGCACACTTTCATGGTCCCGATCTCGGTCGTGATCGCGAAAGTGACGGCGGACTTTCGGCTACTCGACATCAAATCGCTCGACGAGCCGCATTTTCGACCCCATGTGATGACGAAGCATTTCTGGCAGGGCTGGGAAGCCTATCACATGCCGCAATGGGTGACCTTCAATGGGCGTTCGTTTGATATTCCGCTGATGGAGTTGGCTGCGTTTCGATTCGGGCTGTCAATTCCTAAATGGTTCGACGATAGTGGTTACAAGTCTCGCCGGAATCGTTTCAGCACCGCTTCCCACTTGGACCTGCAAGAACTGCTGACCAACTTTTCCGCCGCCCGTTTTAACGGCGGCTTGAATCTCGCCGCCCAAACGCTTGGCAAGCCCGGCAAGATGGGGCTCAGCGGTGACCAGGTTCAATCCTACTATGATCGCGGCGATCTCAAGGCGATCAGCGACTATTGTCGTTGCGATGTCCTCGACACCTATTTCGTTTTCTTACGGAGCATGGTGCTGACGGGCCGCGCCAGCTTGGCTCAAGAAACCGAGCTCGTCGATCAAGCCAAAGAGTGGATTGAAGGCCAAGCCGAGAGCTGCCAAGCCTGTGCGGACTACATGGACCATTGGTCAGAATGGACCAACCCGTGGCGGCCAGATGAGGATGAAGCCCTCGCCTCTGCCACGCACCCGGTCGATCAAGCTTGACTCCATGTGACGCACGCCCCTTTCTGGAAAAGCAGTATGGATTATGTTCTCCTCCTCACCTACCTATCCATTGCGATTGGTTTCTCATTTCTCTGTTCGATCGCCGAAGCCGTTCTGCTTTCGATCACGCCGAGCTACATCGCCGAACGTCGCAAGGACGAGTCACAATCGGCCCAGCGAATCATTTCATTGAAGGAGAATATTGACCGACCCCTCGCAGCGATTTTGAGTCTGAACACGATCGCGCACACCGTTGGAGCGGCGGGAGTGGGTGCGCAAGCAGCGCATATGTTCGGTGACAAGTATGTCGGGGTGATCAGTGCGGTATTGACGCTGTTGATACTGGTGCTCAGCGAAATCATCCCCAAAACGATTGGTGCATTGCACTGGCGACGGCTCGCGGGCGTCGTTGCGGTATTCGTTCGCTGGCTGATCGTGCTGATGTTCCCGCTGGTTTGGCTATCGGAGATTCTGACACGCTGGCTCGCCGGTAACGAAAAACAGACACTGGTCACGCGGGCCGAGATCGAGGCGGTGGCTCAGCTCGGGACGAACGAAGGTCTCCTGAAGGAGAGTGAGTCGCGCATTCTAAAGAATCTGCTGCGACTCGAATCCATCACCGTGGAAGATGTCATGACGCCAGCAACGGTCGTGATTTCGCTGGAGCAATCCAAAACGCTCTCCGACGTGATGGACGAAGTTTCAGCGCTGCCGGTCTCTCGGATCCCGCTTTATCACCAGCGTCGGGACGCAATGACTGGCTTTGTGCTGCGTAGCGATCTCCTGACGGCGATAGCAGCCGGCGATTTAGATCGGGCCCTGGAATCGTTTTCACGCGAAATTCTGTCTGTTCACGAGGATGATAGCCTCACGAGTGTCTTTGATGCACTGCTAGACGCCCGTGCCCACATCGCGATCGTGACCGATCGGTTTGGTGGTGTCGAAGGAATTGTCACGTTGGAGGACGTGCTGGAAACATTGCTCGGGCTCGAAATCGTCGACGAGCAGGACGAGACTGTCGACATGCAGAAGTTGGCCCGCGAGCGATGGAAAGAACGCTTGACGAAGCAGGGAATTCAGTCGTGAATATTGAAAGCATCGATGACCCGTGGCTTCCTTCTCAATGAATCACGTTGAAACTTCTGCGATGCATCTACGGCGAATTGTTTCGAAGTACTTTCCATCCAATCCATTCCCCTATGGCCGCTTTGTCGGCTTGACAGATCAAGAGAATGATCGACCAAGCCTCTGGGTTTCCGAACTGACAAGCTCGGAAACCCAGACCACATCGAGTGAAGCGGTATGGAGGTCGCAGCAGTTGGTTATGCTGTCTGAACCGCAGGGCAGCCACTCTCGACAACAAATGACTCTTGAGCGACGGTTTTACCGCCAGGTTTCAGGACGTCATCAGTAATCATGTAGTCCGCACGCCACGTTTGCGGCGTTACTTGGCAGCGGATGTAACCTCGCTCGGCGTTATGGTATTTCACACACTGGTTGGCTGCGAGCAATTGGTCGAGGTGCTTGAGCTCTTTCGGGCCATTGCCGCCACTGGTCAGTGATGTCGCGACGAACTCCGTCGCGACGAGCGGGTCAGATTCGCGACGGTCGTCGACGCGTAATTCATTCACCCAGGATGTATGAATGTCGCCAGTGAGTACGACCGGATTACTGATTTTCCGTTCGGCTAAAAACTGCATTAGTTGCATTCGTTCGTATGCATATCCCGGCCACTGATCCATCGAGTACTCCGGCGCAGTCGGGTCACCTTTGCGGTCAACCAAGCCCATCATCACCTGTTGAGCCAGCACATTCCATGTCGATTGGGAGCTGATGAGCTGTTGGTACATCCAGTTACGCTGGGTGCTCCCCAGCATGGATTGAGTTTTTGCCAATGCGTCCGCGTTGAGTGTGGATTTTTTATCGCCGTTGGGTTGGTCGCTTCGGTATTGGCGGGTGTCGAGTACCAAGAAGTCAGCGAGTTTTCCGTACTGCGATCGCCGATATAGTTGCATTTCGGCACCGCGCGGCAGACAGCTACGACGCAGTGGCATCATCTCGTAGTAAGCTTGATATGCGTTGGCCCGTCGCACCAAAAAATCAGCCGGGTCGACATACTCCTGTTCGCTGATGGCATCCGCATAGTTGTTGTCAGTCTCGTGATCATCCCACGTCACGATCCAGGGACACAGTGCGTGCATGCCGTGCAGCAATGGGTCTGAACGGTATTGCGCATGGCGAATACGATAGTCCGCGAGTGATTGGATTTCTCTACCTTGGTGGGTACGAACCTTTCCGTTTCGTCCTGCTTCGTATTCGTAAATGTAGTCACCGAGGTGGTACACGAGATCGACATTGTCGCGTGCCATCTGTTCGTAGCCGGTGTACAGGCCCTGCTCGAAATTTTGACAGGACGTGACAGCAAAAGTGAGTTGGTCGGGCAAGACATCGGCGAGCGGGAAGGTTCTCGTCCGGCCGACTGGGCTTGTCGCGTCGCCGGCGTGGAATCGATACCAGTACCAGCGATCCGGCTTCAGCCCGTCGACCTCTACATGCACGGAATGACCCAGTTGGGCAGTAGCAGCGGTCGTGCCTGTAGCGATGACATTTTGAAATGACTCGTCACCTGACAGTTCCCACGTGACTTGGACTGCTTCATTGGGCATCCCCCCATCGGGTTCGAGCGGGTGTGGAGCCAGTCGCGTCCACAGCACCACGCTGGTGGAATCCGGGTCACCCGAGGCAACGCCCATGGTGAACGGGTCACTCGAAAACGTGGGCGAACTGTTCGCCCAGCTGGTGCGACCGAGCAGTGGAACGGAGCTGAGCGTGGTGGCGTAAGCGAGCAGCCAACGACGGGAGATCCCGCCTTCGTAGCGCAGGGATTTGTTGATTTCTTGGCGCGATGACATTTCGATGCGAACCTTTGATAGATGCGTTGCACACATAAGATTTGGGAAGCAACAGCCCTCTGCAAGCGATCTGCAGGAGCCGATCTGCAGAGTTTCTGTTGTGCAGCCGGAAGTCTATCAATTCGAAATCATATTTGGATTTGCTTCACAGAAGATTCACACGCCCATCTCATCGATGCAGATTGCGGAAGCCATTGAGCGAGACACTTGATCTCGAGGCCGCAGTCAGTTGGCTGCGACGTGGAAGCGGCGTAGCACCGACATTCCTACCGGTGCCTAATCTGGAGGGAAACTTGTGCCGTGAATCGACGCCGCTCCCCGGGGCGACACCCGGGGAGGAAACACTGGCATCATTGACTATGCCAGCACACCGGGCAACACTCCGGTGCTGTCGGCGAATTGTTTTGTCGGATGGCCAAATGCGTTGAGCATGGCCAGGTAAAGGTTCGATAGCGGGGTATCGGGGCTGGCGGATAAGTGCTGGCCAGTGGCGATGCGTCCGCCGCCACTTCCGCCCAGCAGAATCGGCAGGTTATGGGGGCTATGGCTATTACCATCTCGGAGACCGGAGCCAAACAAGATCATGGAATTGTCTAGTACCGTTCCTTCGCCCTCTTTCATGCTGCGTAGTTTATTCAGCAGATAGGCGTACTGCTGAACGTGCCAGCGTGTGATGAGCTCGTACTGGGCGAGTTTCTCAGCGGAGTTCTGGTGATGTGACGTATCGTGGTGACCGCCTGATACGCCGTCTAGAAACGCGAAACTGCGGCCGCTGACGGCATTGCCAAACATGAAGGTACAGATCCGTGTGGTATCGGTCTGAAAGGCTAACGCCATCATGTCGAGCATCAATCGCACATGTTCGGGAAACTGATCAGGAGTATCCTGCGGAGGCGCCTCGAGCGAATCAAACGGCACGCGTGGACTCCACGCCATCGCGCCGGTCTGCTTCTGGCGCGAGAGCCGTTTTTCGATACTGCGTACTGACTGCAAATATTCATCCATTCGTCGCCGATCAGCTACACCAAGACTTTGAGAAAGTTCATGGGCGTCATCGATGACCTGGTCCAACAGCAACGCATCACGCCGACTTGAACGGCTGGTGGGTCTCGACGAACGCAGCAAGCGTTCATAGACAAGATGTGGGTTGAGTTCACGGGCAAGGGGTGTGGTGGGACCTTTCCAGGCGATATGAGATCCATACACGCGAGTGTATCCCACGTTGGTATCGACGCCTGTCGTCACGGGGTCGATTCCGAGCTCAAGGGAGGGCAGTGGTGTCAAGTTCTCGGCATGGGCCGCTGCGACTTGATCCATCGATTGACCATTGCAGTTCAGGTCGATGCCAAGCGATTTGTTGATCGTCGTGCAGGTTAGGAATCCCGAAGTTTTGACATAGTGCCCGTCGCCAACATTACTGGCTTGATTCCACAGATTTGAAAGCACCAACAGCTGATCCTGCACGTCGGCGAGCGGCTCAAGCGTGGATGAAAGCTGAAAGTCGCGTCCCGTTCCCTCGGGGGTCCATTTGTCTTGACGAACCCCATTGGGAACGAAGAGTGCGGCCATGCGGATAGGCGATTGGTCGCTGCTCTGAGAGTCTGCGGCTGCGGCTCGCCGTGGCATCATCGCTTCCAGCCAGGGCAGTGCCAGGGCCGCACCGGTTCCCCGCAGCAACGTCCGTCGCGAAAGCGACGCGCGCCGTAGATTTTGCTTATCAAGAAACGTCATGCGAACTTTACTTGCCATCGTTTTTTACCTGAGTGGAAAGACACTTTTGTCGGCTGTGAGTAGGCGAGTCTCTCCGAGACTCCGACGCGATCCACACAAGACTCAGATACGAGTCTCGGAGAGACTCGCCTACTCAGTGAACTAACTGGCCGCTCTTGAATTGGAACGGCACGCTCTTGATGATTTCGAGGACCAAGGTTTGGGCCCGGTAGTCGTCCTCGGCGAGTTTCTGGCTGATGGCTTCGACAACACATTGGTCTTCATTGGTCAACTGTCGAGCCAGCGCATATCCTAGCATCTTGCTGGTTAGGTGCCGAATGAATGCGTCTTTTCGCTGCATTAACTGTTCTTTTAAACCCGCTGCGCCTGCGAAGGTAGTGCCATCGGGCAGCGTGCCCGTACTGTCAATCTCGATGCCATCGACCTCCGTTCGCCATCGCCCCAACACATCGTAGTTTTCCAGTCCAAAACCAAGTGGGTCCATCACCGCATGACACGAGGCGCAGGTCGGATCGGCACGGTGTAATTCCAGGCGTTGACGTAGTGACAGCTTTTCGCCGCTCGGTTCCCCGGCCTCGTCCAAGTCGGGGACGTTGGGTGGTGGTGGAGGCGGTGCCGTACCCAGCAGCGTTTCCATGATCCATTTGCCACGGAGAACCGGGCTGGTCCGGTGAGAAAACGATGAAACCGCAAGCACGGCGCTCATTCCCAATGCACCACCACGATGACTTCCCGCCGGCAGGTCAACACGGCGAGGCTGCTCGCGAAACGTGCCCTCGATTTTATAATGTCGAGCCAAGCGGTTGTTGGCATACGTGAAGTCAGAATCAATCCAGTTCAGCAGCGAGCGATTGTCAGCGAGGAGATCTTCCATGAAGAACACCGGTTCATACTGCATGCCTCCGAGGAGTTCGGAGTCAAGTTTCCCGACCACTGCTTCGTTCGGTTTGAACTCCCGGCCCATGGCCCGGGTCCCCAACCACTGCTCGACGAAACTTTCAGCAAACGCACGAACCTTCGCATCGCGTCGATGACCCCGATCGTCAATGCGACTTTTCACCATCCGTGCGACTTGTTCTGCCAGTACCTCTTCGTCGTGCAATTTGCCTTGACTGGCCAGACGGGTCAATTCTGCATCGGGCATGGAGGCCCATAAGAAATAGGAAAGTCGCGATGCCATTTCGTAGTGTGAAATGAGAATCGGCTCAGGTCCAGTGTGTGGTTGCTCCCACAGAAATAGGAACTTAGGCGAGACCAGGGCCGCTTCAATCGCAAACTGAATTGCTAGCTCGTAGGATTGGTCATCCACGTAGGCCGATTGAAAGAGTTCAACATATTGCTGGATTTCGTCGGACGTCACGGGGCGCCGGAACGCACGGGGCAGGAAATTCTCGAGGACCTTTTCCGCTGCTGCTTGCGGAGTCGTTTCGGCCGAGGGCTGAGCGACCAGGATCGTTTTTCGATCTTGCGGATCGCTCATCGCGTGAGTAAGGGCGGCACGCGCCGCATCCAAGTATTTTTCCGCGTGGATGGGGGAAATGAACAGCGTCTCGGCGGCGTTGTCGAAGCCTTCGCCACCAGCACCATCCTCGGGCAGCCCGTGTCCCGCGTTGAACTGGATCCCCAGCAAATCTCGAATCGTGTTGGCATACTCGGTCCGATTGAGCCGCCGCAGCATCGGTCTGCCCGGCGTGACGCCGTCGTCGCAGACCGCAGCATGAATCGTTCCACGAATCCATTGGACGACCGCATCGCGCAGTTCCATCGGTGGCGTGTCACTATCGATCGGTGGCATTTGCTGCTCAGCAACCCGGTCAGCAATTCGATTCCACTTCTCGATTTCCAAAGGAATCTGTTTCGAGGACTCAAATGAACTGAGATCCAGCCCCCCTTCCCCAGCGTCGCCCTCGTGGCAATCGATGCAGTAGTTTTGAAAAAATTCCACGCCCGCCTCGGGGCTGAAGGCTTCGTGGTCAGCGGCGGACTCCGCGTAGGCTGACAGACACGGCACGAGGCAGATCGCGGTCGCAGCAAGCAAGCAGGAGAGTCGCGGACACAGTAAATGTGCACACATGGCAGACTGGGCGGGGGAGCAGGCGGGGTGAGCTGTTGGCTGGGCAACGGGAGGGACGTGCATTGTACCCGATGATTCGCTGCAGTTCGCCTCCAAATGCAGGACCAAAAAGAGCATTTTTTCCGGCGTCGCCGAGCTGCACATTTCGCAAATGGCTGTCGCTTGACGGAGTATCGGCCCTGCCGTGGGCATTGCGGCATCGATACGCTGATTCAACCCGCGGGACGTTACCGACGTGGTTTGATGAGCTGTGCCGCAGAGATCGGCCGCCCAGTTCGGGCCAATTGTCCCGAGCTAGGCATGACCGATTCGTGGTAGAACCTGCGGCTACTTAGAATCCGCCGGTGTTCTGCTGTTGTAGCTGCTTCGCTTGGGCTTGGCGGACTGCTCCACCGATTGCCCGTAGCAACCCGTCGCCCAACACAACACGGGTTTTCTGGCCATTGGCGACCGGACTACTTGTCGCATGGAGCGTACCGGCATCATCGGCGCGGCTGAGCGCGTCGATCATGGCGGCGATATCGTCATTGGCCTCGACCGACTGAGCGTACTGCAAAATCGGCATCAAGTTCACTTCAACGCTGACCAAGTCAGCACTGGCGGATGAGGCGGGACTTGCCGCAGCGTCGATCATCTCTTTGAGCAGTGGCAGACTCTGGTCACCCAGCGCGACATACACAGCCTTGTCGGCGGTGCCGACATGGACGCGAACCGTATCGCCGAAAATCTTACGGACCTCATCGTCCTTGGCAGGAACTTTAGCGGAGACCAAGTGTAGATTCACGCCATGGTAGGTGTCCCGATCAAATTCGAAGTCAGGTGCATCGCCATGACCTTTTACCTTGCCAGCAATATCTTTGAGAATCGCTGCGGCTTCATTTCCGTCGGAGACGAAACCACCCATGACGAACTTCATCGAACCGGCGTCGGTGAGCAGCAGAGCCCCTGAATCGAGCTTCCCTTCTTTGTAGGATTCCAACACCAAGTCAGCGATGCGGTTGACCACCTCGGTTGCGTCATCCGCTTCGGCTTTGTCCAACTTGTCAGACTTTTGGACCGCTTGAGCGAACATCTTCAGCATACTGTCTACGCCGGCACGTGCCTCCTGCACCGTCTCTGGACTGATCGAGGTGGCAGCGTGGTAGTAGGCTGCTGCGTCATCGCGTACGACCATCGAGTACGCCGATGGAATCGGCTGTTGGCTGGCATACATTTTAGCGAGTTTGGTGCCAGGAAGCGCCGTGAACGAAAGGTCCACGACGATGCGTTTCCCCTTCGAATCAATGTCGATCCCCACCATCAGTTCGTCGGTTTGCTTGATCATCTGCTCAAGTTGATCCATCGAACGCTGCGCGTATTCCCGCGAGGATTCTGCGTCCTCACCGCCTTGGCGGCTAATTGCTTGATCGAATCCCTGACGCAGTTGGGCAATCACGCTGTCGCGAACCGCTTCGGGAAGCTGTTGCATGTCCAAACGCACGCCGAGATCGTAATCCGAACCCAACTGTCCCAAAGCGGCCGAGGGATCCGCTGGGGCGCGGTCGAGTACGTTGCGGTTGCGAGCCAAGACGGCCCAGTTCCCAACTTGACGAATGAAAACGGTGTTGGCGCCGATGGCTAATACGAGAGTGCCGTCGGCGAGTTCGTCGGCGGGGCCGGTTTTATCTTCGTGACGCTTGAGCAATACCTTGACGTCCGAGGTGGGAATGAGCGCGATTGGCTCCGGTGAACCGTCGATCAATGGCACCAGCACGCCCACGGGCTGGTTCGTATCGATACCCTGGGTGAGACTGCCCGCCATCATCGCGAACATGCCGCCGAACTGAGGCTGTCCGATCGCGCCACTGAGGTAATTCAGATCCTGAGTCAATTGATTTACGCTGCCAATCGTCACCACCACGACCGGGTCGGTAGCGGCGGGCACGGCGGACCCCGACTGACCAGCGGGCTGTTTGTCTTGGGCCAAAAGATTGCCCAGCGGTGACAGTGTCATCGCAAAGGTGGACAATGCTACGACCGCAACTGCGGCGGTGCGAGCAAAACGAGAGGGAGTGAAAAGTCGTCTCACGAAAAACATCCTTATCTGTGTTGTACTGACTGAAAGAGGGAATCGAGCGGCTACCGCCGTGCAATTGCCACGCCACGAGTGCCCTGGCTTGTGAACGGTTGACCCATCCAAAGCAGAGGCTCGGACGCGCGTTCATGGCTGAACCACGCCGCTCCATCAACCATTACCCGCACAACCGGCGCATAGTTTCAAGAAAACAAGTCGATTGTTCATTTTCCTGGTAATCTTCACGAATCCTTTGCCGTTGGGTCGGTCTGGGATTGGTCCATCTCAAGGGACGGCGCTGTCGTGGAAGTATCATTCGGGGGGGTGGGTGGCGGGATCTGACGCTCGATTCGCACGATCATCAAGCGGATCATGCGAGATTCACGCTGGGTGGCAACCAATTTTCGGCGTAGTTGAGCCAGTCGCTTTTCGGGCGTCGATTGGAATAAGCGAGCCGACACATCGAGGATCACGAGGGCCCGGAAAGCGCGCAGGACGGTGCCACGCAGCCGGTAGGCACGGGCGAGCTTGGTCAGTTGCGGAATTTTCGCCAGACGCGCCAAACGGGTACCGCGCATGGCTTGCAATGACCGCAAAAATGAGAAAAAAGGCAGCACGATAATGGCCAGATCCACCCAATGGCGGCGCAGATAGTCGAATTTTTTCTCGGCAATCGAGATCATCAGAATAAATTCGGCAGCGAATGCGAACCAAATGACGCCCGTTCCAATATGTAGCAGCACGCGCAGCCAAGCATACTTCGCGACTTGTTCCTTCAGCAAAAACTCCACCACCAACACGGGCACGATCAACAATGCGATACCGATCATGGGCACGCTGAAGGATTGCTCGAGACGTCGCCTCAACCGGCGATCAGCACGCTGCCACGACCACTTTGGTAGCCACAGCCGACCGCCCATTTCCGCGCTCCGCGCGCACATCCGCAGCGACGGACACAGGCAAAACAGCAGCGAATAAGCATGCATTTTGGCAAACCCCCTCGTTTTGGGTCGAATTACCATGTGATAGATCGATTCGACAATCACCAGCGGCCAAATCAAATACATGCACCCGATCGCCGCTCGTTCAATCAAGATTTGAGAGGGCGAGACAGGGCCGAGTACGGCTTGCTGCAGCGACTCGAGCTCTGCCGATTGATCCGTTGGCGTTGCCGCCGCGCTGTCTTGGCGGGCTGAGTTGATGGGGACTTCCTGCTGGAGATCCGCGGAGTCGTCAGTCGAAAAAGCACCGTCGGTGGGCAATTCCTGGGCTGCTGCCACGGTTCGCTCCCGTAGCGCGGGCACATCGACCCACATCACGATCAAAACCGCCTGGCAGACGAGGAACGCGACAGCGAGTCCAAACATGAGCGGAGCGGTCCAGAGGGCGACTCGAATGTGAAGCCAATGGAGACGTTGCGTTTCTTTTCCGGCAAGATTCATGGGGCCGCGGCATTCCGTTGCGGCCGCCGATTTGGTGTACTCTCTCTCATGAAAACCAATTTACATTTTGATTGCCTCAGCGGCATCAGTGGTGATATGACCCTGGCGGCTCTAATCGACATCGGGGTGTCACCGCAACTCATTCGCGACGGCTTGGCATCGCTCAATGTGGCGGATTTGAAACTGCACGTCGATGAGGTCCGGAAATGCGGATTTCGAGCGACATACATCCGCGTCGAGCATCCCGAACAGCACGCTCACCGCCACCTGCATCATATCGAGGATATGATCGCAGCGGCCGGCGGGATTTCGGAATCCGCTAAAACACTCGCGATACAGATTTTTCGCTGCATTGGCGAGGCCGAGGCGAAAGTACATGGCTGCGACCTGAAAAAAGTGCACTTCCACGAAGTCGGCGCCGTCGATTCCATTGCTGACATCGTGGGGGTCTCAATCGCGATTGACTCGCTGCATGTTGACCAAGTCACGTCTTCGCTGATCCCCACCGGCACTGGTTCGATCGTCATCGATCACGGCCGCGTCGCAATCCCCGCGCCGGCGACGGCTGAGATACTCACCGGCATCCCGCTGGCGTTCAGTGAGATTGAATCCGAATTGACCACACCCACCGGTGCCGCGATCATCAAAACGCTTGCCAGCTCGTTCGGACCTCCCTCCGCAATGATCCCAATGCGGGTTGGCTATGGCGCCGGAACTCGCGATCTGCCGGGGCAGGCTAACGTGTTGAGGTTAACCCTGGGCCAAACGCATGCTCGCGAAGCGGGAGCTGAGCATATCGAGACGGATCAGGTTACGCTGCTGGAAACGAATGTCGACGATGCGACCGCTGAACAGTTAGCCGACGTGGCCGAAAGGTTGATCGCCGCGGGTGCCCTGGACGCTTGGCAGACACCATGTGTGATGAAAAAAGGCCGTTTGGCATGCATCATCTCGGTGTTGTGCCATGAAGCGGATGCCCCCGTGATGCAGAATTTGTTGTTCGAGCATACCTCTACGATCGGTGTCCGCCGGCAAGTCCTCGATCGCTCGAAACTCGCCAGAAAAGCGGTTGAAATTACCACCAGCTATGGATTGGCACGGGGCAAGGTCGTCACGCTGCCGAACGGTGCTCAGCGTTTCTCGCTCGAAGACGCTGACGCTCGCCGCTTGGCCAACCTCAGTGGCAAGTCAACTCGCGAGATTCACCAAGACGCGGAACAGAGCTGGCGGGCCGGTTCGGCGATGTGATCGATAGGGCGATGTGATTCATAGGATGGGCCGTCAGTTTCATCCTGTCGGGAGGCGCGTGTCAGCGAAGCATCGCCGCGTGCACAACTGAAGACAATGAGCCGCGATCAGGAGAGTTGTTCCAGGGTCAGTTCGTAGATCTGATCAGCGTCGAGGACGGCGTCATTGGTTTGGAAAAGTTGAGCGATGGCTGCCTTGTGTGTCCGCATTTTCAGCCCGCCCACGCCGATGGGTCCGTAGACGAGTGGCGAGTGTTCGTCGTCCCCTCGCAACCGCTTGGCTTTGTCGAAGGCTTCGATGCCGCCAATGCCCGCCGGTGGCACGGCATTGAGATCAATGGCGACGCGGAGATTTTCCAGTGCGTTCAGCTCGCTGCTGGACAGCAGTTCGACCCCGGCGGCACCACAGGCGACGATCGTATCAGCGCGGCTAAGGACTTGCATTTTGGCCTCCGGCGTTTCGGGCGCGGCCGCTTCCAGGCGCGGTTTTCCCGCCGACGAACTGCCGAGAGTTGATGCGATTTCACGACAGGCCGTTTCCGCGCGATCGAGCGAGCGACTCGCCAGGATTACATGTGCTCCTTGCCGAGCGAGCAGATGGGCGACGCGGCGGCCAACCGGCCCGGTTCCGCCGAGCACAACGCTGGTGGATTCCGCTAGCGAGACATGTTTGGTCAGCGACGCCACCGCGGCGGCAGCGGTGGTATTGCATCCTGACGCGTCGAGCATCACTGAAACTCGGACGGGGCCAAAGAATGCACTTTGCACCGCAGCGAATAGCTCCTCCGCAGCCCGCACATCGTTGCCGCCGATGAAGATCGCCGTATTGGCCAAATCGTCTCCGCCCCGAGTAAACATCGCCCCGTGAACGAGCGACTCGACGCCGGAAGCCTCGACGTTGGGATATCGGAAAAGATGGTCAACACCCGCGTCAACCGCGACGACCGAGTCAAACGAACTTGGATGGGAATCGACGTCCAACTGCAGAAGGATCTTTTTTGACATCAGCGGATCTGCCTGTATAAAAAAACCTCCCTCGAGTTAATCGAGAGAGGTTGAAATCTCAAAGAATGAAACCATCGGTTTGATGGATGGCTAAATGATCTAGTTAGCCGAGACACGTAAACCGGCTAGCCCGGTGCCTCCCAGCACTCGGTTCAGAGTAGCGTGGCGTCTTGCGGCACTTGGTTCGGAGTTGCGGAGGGCCGTTGCCAACTCAATCGACGGGATACTAGAAACCGCGGAAGGGGTGCTTGGCACTGTCCTTCTTGGCCAACATGTCGTCGACACTCGGCTTGCTGCCCATCGCGCTCTTGATCGACTCAAGCGTGGCTTCGTAGTTGTACTTGTAGATCTTTTCGTCGTCTTCGGCGGCGGGGTGAATGAACACGCCGCAAACGCAAACGAGATCTTCAGCGGCATCTTTAGGAATGACGCCTTGGCTAACCGCGTCGGCGACTGCTTGAGCGACAGCGGCCTGAGCAGGGCCGAACATTTGCACGGCTTGCTTCATGCCCTTGATCGTCACCTTGGTGATCATGACGGTGGAAGGCTTGACGGCGACGTTGGGCTCGAGCACGGCCAACAGGTTCGTGTGACCTTCGCTCTGGTTGGCCAGAGCGTTGGCGAAGGCGGTTCCGACAGGACCGTTCTTGCTACCGATCATCAGGTCGATGTGGGCGACTTCGTTACCGTCGCCGACCAGGGCTTCACCAATGTGAAAATGCATGACAGGATGCCTCAAATTAAAAGAGTTTTTTGGGAAACGACCGGTGGGGAACCCGAGGTCCTTGCCCCACACGTGGAATCCCAATCGAACGGTGGGTGGGTCTTGCAGAGCGAAACGGTAACAAACCCGGCAGGCCTCGCCAACCAGGTCTCGCCAACCGCCCCCCGAAACGATGATTTGCCCAGCATTTTACTGGTTGGAGCTTCGGTCCGGTGGGCGGCCCAGTCTGCTGCCGCAGGCGGCTACCGCGTGCTCGGGATGGACTTGTTTGGGGATCTTGACGCTCGCGCTGCCTGCACTCGATTCCAACGAATCACTTCCGCCGAACAGGACGATCCACGCCAGCTCAGTGATTCCGTGGCTCGGTTCGCGACGCAGGAAGGGGCCACGGTCGTCTGGGGGGGTGGGCTCAGGACGGCGCAGTCCAACTCCTGTGAGCAAAATGCTCTCACCCATGACGAGCTCGCCGTCCTCGCTAGGAACGCAGGATTTCGGGTACCCGAGACCATTGCGGCGACGGATCGACGCCGCCGGCGCGAAACTGGCCGCTGGCTCGTCAAAGAGGTGGCGTCGACCGGTGGGCTGGGGATTCAGTTCCAATACCCTGCGTCCAATCGGAAAATACCGGACAATGCGTTCCTACAGCGTTGGATCCCCGGTCGACCGGTGGGGCTGGTAGCGCTAGCGGAAGATCGAGGAGTATCGCTCCTGGGCGTGACGCGTTCGATGTACCACCGCTGCGGTCGCTTGCCCTTCGTCTATGCCGGATCCCGTACTCTTCGTCCCACAAACGTCGTTCCATGGTCAGCCATGCAATTGATCTGCGAACAGGCGGCAGAGCGTCGTGGACTTCGAGGGCTGTTCAATCTCGACTGGATCCAAGACCGGCAAAACCAATGGTGGTTGCTCGAAATCAATGAGCGGCCCAGCGCCTCTTGCGAAGTGCTCGAACGAGCGCGGCAGCACAACCGACAAGGCCTCGTCACCGATTCGCTCATGCAATGGCATCTCTCCGCTGTGTTGGCGCGAGGTGATGGCTCGCGGCCAAGCACAAATGCCGGCGCGATAGCCCCATCTGAACCTTCCTCCACCCATGTCAAACGAATTGTATACAGTCGTGCCACCGGACGAATACATCTGTCGAAGCTCGCCCGCGATTGGCACCGTGCCGCGGAGTATCCGAGCGACTCAGGAATGTCTCCCCGACTGCGGTTAGCCGACGTCCCTGTCGACGGAACTCCGGTGCAACGAGGGCAACCGGTTGCCACATTACTGGTTGATGCGAAAATGGAACATCCAGCTCTGGCAAAGACTCTCCGCCACTGTATCGACCAGATTCAGGCCAGCGTCGAACCGTTAACCGGAAGGCATCGATCGACTTGAGTCGCCGGTTTCGTGCAGCGGGGAGCGGAAATTCCAGGTGCGTCCGGCTATGTTGGACGACACTGGGTTTGGAGAGGAAACGCGCAAGTCCCGCATACCAGGGATCACCGCAGCGAAACTTCTAATGAACCCGTAAAGAGGCATGAGCTGTCCGACCTGTTAGGGCTTCAGCGTGCCGGGCAAGGACAGCAGGTCAAGATGCGGAACGGTCACGTGCAAGCATCCATGCCGATTTTGGTCGTATCGTAATCGCATCCAGCGCTCAATTTGCTCCTCTGGGAGAGTCGACGACGCGCGGCGACAAACCCCGTCGATGAGCGTTTGAATGATCTCGGCATCGCGGGCCTGCAAGCACCAATCGGTGGTGGCGAGAGTGACGTCACAGCCACGAGCAGTGAGTTCCTGCGCTAAAAAGTTCGATGCATTCGCACCGACTGCGGGACCAAATCCGTGGTCGCTAGCCCGGTGCGATTCCAAGCACAACTCGATCGCCACATCGAAGTCATCAGCTGGGGCCCAGATCGGCCCCCCCGCCGCCGTCATGGAAATCAGAATTGGAGATCGAGACCCGCGGTCGGCAAACTGTTGAAGCCAATCCATGGACGTGATATCCAAAAAGGCTGACGCCGTGATTGCGATCTTCTCGTGGATTGGAATCCATCCAAACTCTTTAGCCAGATCACCTTCCAGCAATTGGATCCGTTCCCTCGGGAGCCGGTTTCTAGCTATCCCCAGGAGTTCACGATCACGGTCGATCCCCAGCCATTGTGCTGTCGAGTGATCGAAGTTCGACAAATAACGGAAATTCGCCCCGGTGCCGCTGCCGAGATCAACAATCAGGCTAGCCTCCTTCGCAGACTTCATGAAAGGCCGAGCGAGCCCGGCACTGCGGAATCGACTGTCAATCGATTCTCGAATTGACAGCCAGTCGTTCGTCGACATCACGTCCCCTATTGGTCAGTATTGCGTTCAAGCGAATTCACCATTCGCCAAATCAGTGGTCGTGTTTGAAATTCGCCAGCGTCAAGATGCACCGGCAATTTTAAGAGTGCAGGAGCCGCGTCTTATGATCATTGTCGAGAGGTTCTGTCGTTCACCCTTAATCATTGCAGATTCTGACCAATAGGCGGCATCGGCCAGTACTGCGAGAGGCACTGCGGTGATTTGCTAGCAAAATCTGCAGCTGAACGTACGATCGTGTTCGAATAATTTCACTCGGATTTTCCTTGCTCGGGTGTGCGGTGTCCCCTACAAAGAGAGGGTTGCAACCTCGCTTTTGGGATTGAAAGGTGAACAAGTTATTAACCGATCGAGTTCTGTTGGTGATTGCGTCGCTGGTCGTCGTCGCATCGTTTTTTTCCGCCAGCACGGGATGCGGTCACCGTGGCGGCGTCGTCGGGGAGACGGACGAATTGAGTTACGAAGATGTGGAGGCTCAGATTCGTGCTGAAGACGAAGCGTCCGAGGCAGAGCATGAGGAACGCGGGCGATGAGTGCCGCACGCCGTCGCCCCGATGCCTTCACACTGGTTGAGTTGTTAGTTGTGATCGCGATCATCGGAGTGCTAGTTGGTTTGCTACTGCCGGCTGTCCAATCGGCTCGCGAAGCAGCCCGGCGGATGAGTTGCAGCAACCAAGTCAAACAACTGGGACTGTCCCTGCATAACTACCATGCCGCGTACCGCCAACTTCCCATGCACGGGACCGGGCCGACCAACGAGCGATCGCGACTCACTTCAGCCGCGGACAATAATAATGGCACCGGTTTCACGCGACTGGAGTTATCGTATCTCGTGGGTCTGCTGCCGTTTCTGGAGCAGCAAAGCCTGTGGCAAAAGATCAGCAATCCGATGATCGAGTCCGATGGTGATCGGTGGCCGGCGTTCGGTCCACGACCCTTGGTGCTGAAGTATCCGCCATGGTTGACCGAGATCCCAACACTCCGCTGCCCGAGTGACCCAGGTGTGGGTTTGCCAGCTCTCGGGCGAACGAATTATGCCGCCTGCACGGGTGACAGTTTTTACGATGCTGAAAACGGTGCGACGGTGTGGACGGGGCCCTCAACGGGCGGCCGCTGGCTCTATCAATCCGATCGACACGCGATGAATCGTGTCCGCTGCGGGATGCGTGGTTTGTTTGTGCCCAGATACTCAACGCGGTTTCGAGATTGCTTGGACGGGCTCTCCAACACAATTGCGTTGGGCGAGGTCATGACGGGGCTGAGTGATGGCAGTAATCGGACTATCGGGACGAGTGCCCCATCCAAAGCCAGTGGTGGCAAAAGTGCGGCCCAGTCCGTGGCTGATAACCCAAACCAGTGCCGCGACCTCGGTTTCTTTGCTCCCAACCGCCCTGGGTTTTGGGACTTGTCCGTGGTGACGACATACGCTCCGGTTTCGCAGCGTGGTTTCCGCTGGGCCGCCTTCCATACGCTGCAGTCGCAGTTCAATACGATTCGAGGACCGAACTCGCATCTTTGTTTAGTCGGAAGTTCGGATACCTACGGTGTCGCCCCACCGAGCAGCCGTCATCCTGGCGGCGTGCATGTGCTGATGGCTGACGGGGCCGTGAAATTCATTACGGAGTCGATCGACGCCGGGGACCCCAGTGTGCCCTGCGTGTACTGCGATCTGCTCAGTGGCGGCGCCAATAGTCCAACGGTGGCTGGCTCGACCAGCCCCTACGGTGTATGGGGGGCGCTCGGCACGCGTGCCTCACACGAAGTGATCGGGGCTGATTTCTAGCTGGGCATCGCTCCTTTGGCTTGAATTTCTTACCCGACGCGCAAGCGACGCAGTCGATCTCATGCCCTGCTGGCATTTCTGGTTAGGATGTGCTCCGTTGCACTGCGACAGCTGCTAAATAGCAGGCCGTTAACGCCAAAACGGATAATTTGGATGGACGAATTACGTTGTCATCCCAACAATGTGGAGCTGTCCAGCTAGGAACCTATCCGAATCGGCTCCAAGCGGTCACAATCTGAAGCACTTCATTTGACTTGTTCCCGATTCACCTGCTGACCTCCGCCGTGACCGCAAATTTTCGTACCGACGATGTGAACCCCGCCGACGACAACGGCGGTGATGAATCTAGCAACAACCCTGGAACTGCACGGCGACATTTTATACGCCAAGCGATTGACGCGGATCTCGCGGCGGGACGGTTCGATTCCGTATGTACGCGATTCCCACCGGAACCGAACGGGTATCTGCACATTGGACACGCGAAATCAATTTGCCTGAATTTCGGTTTGGCCCAGGAATTTGGTGGCACCTGCAACCTTCGCTTTGACGATACCAACCCGATCAAAGAGGACACCGAATACGTCGATTCGATCCAAGACGATGTCCGGTGGTTGGGCTTTGAGTGGGATAATCTGCACTTTGCAAGCGATTATTTCGACCAACTCTACGCGTGGGCAGAAAAACTCGTCCTCGATGGTAATGCCTACGTATGCGATTTGACTGCGGAGCAAACCCGTGAGTACCGCGGCACACTAACCGAGCCGGGGCGGGACAGCCCCGGACGCAGCAATACGCCAGAGGAAAATCTGGATTTGCTGCGGCGGATGAAAGCGGGTGAGTTTAAAGATGGCGAGAAAACGCTGCGTGCAAAAATCGACATGGCGGCACCCAATATTAACTTGCGCGACCCGGTCATGTACCGCATCGCCAATGTCAGCCACCACCGTACCGGCGACGCCTGGTGCATCTATCCGATGTATGACTGGGCTCACGGCCAAAGCGACTCGATCGAGAAAATCACGTTCTCGATCTGCACGCTCGAATTCGAGCACCACCGACCGCTGTACGATTGGTACTGCGACAAACTTGAGATTCATCATCCTCGCCAGATCGAGTTCGCCCGGTTGAACATCACTTACACCGTGATGAGCAAACGTAAACTGCTGCAGCTTGTGCGAGACAAACACGTTTCCGGATGGGATGATCCACGGATGCCGACATTGGTTGGCTTGCGCCGGCGGGGGTATACTCCGGAGTCGATCCGGGCATTTTGTGCTGATATCGGGGTAGCCAAGTTCAATAGCACGATCGACGTGGTGAGACTCGAAAACGCAGTGCGTGAACATCTCAACGAGGTCGCGCCGCGGCGGATGGCCGTGCTCGATCCGGTCAAACTCACGATCACGAACTGGGATGAGAACGACTCTGCGGTCGAGATGATGTCCGCAGTCAATAACCCTGGTGACGAGTCAGCGGGCAGCCGCGAAATTCCGTTCTCGGGCAGCCTATGGATCGAGCGAGAGGATTTCCAAGAAGACGCCCCCAAGAAATTCTTCCGCCTGAAGAAGGGCGGCGCCGTTCGACTGCGGGCGGGTTACATCGTTGACTGTCACGACGTCGTTAAAGATGCCGATGGCACGATCACTGAAATTCTATGTACCTACGATCCCCAAACGAAGAGTGGTCAAGATACGTCGGGACGCAAGGTCAAAGGCACGATTCACTGGGTCAGCTGCGGCCATGCCGCGGAGGTCACGGTGCGGAACTACGACCGTCTGTTCACGGCTGAAAATCCAGACAGCACCGCCGAAGGCAAAACCTTCCTTGATTATCTCAATCCTGATTCTCTCTCGGTGACCACTGCAATGGTCGAGCCGGAATTGGCGACGGCGGCCGTGGGCGACCGCGTGCAGTTTGAACGGCTCGGGTACTACATCGTCGACACTGACTCGCGCCCCGAGGCGTTGGTGTTCAACCGCATCGTCGGCTTGCGAGACACGTGGGCGAAGATTGCCAGCAAGGACCAACCCAAGGGCAAGAAATGAGTTCACCAGAGCCAAAGATCTCGTTGCCTGTCGTCGCCGCGGAGGATTATCGGCACGCTGTTGCGGGGGAGCCATGGGAATTGTGCCCCATTGCGATCACCGGCCCGATCCAACATCGCAGTTCGCCTCGGGATGACTCGTTCGAGGCGACCCGGCGTTTAGCCGAGATCTCTTTGCAAACACCACTTGATTACCCAGCCATCGGCGATGCAATCTTAGCGGGCGACCATGTGGCCTTGGCGGTCGACCCAAACGTGCCGCGTGTCGCCGAGGTCATCGCGGGTGTGTTGGACCTGTTGAAGTCTTGCGAAGCGGGGCGGGTCAGCATCGTCCTCTGGGCGGAGGCGTCCGATACATGCTACCAGTCGTTGACCCAGAGATTCCAAAACGTGGCACCCGAAGATATCGAATCTGGCTCTGCTCCGGGCGGGGACGCTCTCATCTCAGTGATGCGACATTGCCCACGTGATCGACGCGAAATGAGGTATGTGGCGGCCGACGCAGACGCCGAAGCAATCTACCTCGCGAGAGACTTGGTGGATGCAGATTTCACGATCCCAATTGTTGCCGCACGCGCCCGCGACGCGGCCGATCGGGCTGACAAAGCCGCTGTGTTCCCCATCTTCGCGGACGCATCGACGATGCAGCGTTATCAAACTACCGTTTCCATCGCCGATTCAGAAAGGATGGCCGAAGAGGTCAGTTGGCTCCTTGGGGTGCAGTTGCTGATGATGGTATCGTCAGACGCCGCAGGTAGCGTCGCGCGTATTCTGACAGGCACGCCCGAAGCCATTCGCGCCGAGCTCGATACACTTCATGCCGACGAGCAAGATGGCAGCGGTCGGAATGAAACCTGCCCACAGGCAGAGATGGTCGTTGCCGCGCTCGACGGCGATGCCAATGTTCAGACTTGGTCCAACGTCGCACGCGCCGCCGTCGCCGCCAGCGGTCACACCGAGGGTGACGCGGCCATCGTGGTTTGGTCGCAGTTGCGAGAACGGCCCAGCCCCATGTGGCAGCAAGAACTGAGCGATCGCAGGAACGACGCTGATTCCGATGGAATCGGGTGTGATGATTCTCACGAAGAGACTCGCGATGGGATCATCGAGCATGATTCCAGTTCCGCCTCTGCGAATGACTTCGCCGATTGGAGTACGGACCGAGCTTGGGCGCGGAAGCTGGGCCAACTCATCGAAAGTAACCGCGTGTTCCTGCATAGTGAGCTCGAGGATTCCGACGTTGAATCGCTCGGTCTGGGGATTATTAACTCCGTTGATGAACTGCACCGACTCGGCCAAACCTGCCAGGCGGCTGGCATGCTTCGCGCCGCCCAATTTCAAGCCAGCTCGATCGCCCGATCGGAAGCCGCGACCGAGGAAGGTTAATGGACCTGCCCCCTGCTGCCGGTCCACCGGCTCAGCGAATCGAAGATGCGTTTGCTTTCTGCCCCCGCTGCGCGGCGCCCAACCTCACGCCGGGATCGATCCCGTTCCGCTGTGGTAGCTGCGGCCTGGCAATTTATTTTGGTCCAGTCGCAGCCGTCGGTGCATTGATTTTGGATGAGGAAGGCCGGTTGTTACTGGTACGCCGGGCACGGGATCCCGGCATGCATCAATGGGGTTTGCCCGGCGGTTTCGTTGACCAAGGTGAGACCGCCGAACAAGCACTCCGGCGGGAGGTGCTCGAGGAAACTCAGCTGACCCTGGTGCAGTCGGAGCTACTCACGACCGGTCCGAATCGTTATACGCATACCGGGGCGACCGCCGATGTGCTGGACCTATTCTATCTGTGCCGCGTGAAATCGACTCAACCCGTTATCCTCGCTCCCAGTGAGCTGTGCGAGTATCGCTGGTGCGTTCCCGGTGCTGATATCCTGGGGAACATGGCGTTCCCGTCCAACCGCAAAGCGATTGAGCTATGGCTATCGCAGCGAGAGGGGTAGCTGTCTTGGGTCACGCTAGGTAAGTCAACGCATTGGGCCTAACGTGTGCTCATGGTCTGCTGTTGGTGACCCGACAGTACGCTGAAACAGAGTTCTTGCAGACCCGCTCGCCCAGCGACGTCAAACGATGCGCGGTTAACACAGATTCGGTTCACCGCGTTAAACTGCTGGGCGATCGACTTTTGCAAACCCGTCTACCCCGTCCGAAATAGCCCCATGCTGATTTACTGTTTTGAAGACGAACGTGTTGAGAAGCTGGCTCCTATCATCCACGCCCGACCGGCGTATGCGATCACCTGTGCTGGCTATCGCTTGGTGGACTGGCTCCATGAGCTGCAACGCCAGAGCAACGATGCTAGGATAGTCGGTGACGTCCGCAGCTACCTGCAGGCGATCCAGGTCGCTGACTACGGGCTGGACCTCGTGCCACATTCGATTGTATCTCCGGATCCGTCGGCAGCCGACATTTCCGATGTGTTGTTGGTCAATGCACGTTTGGTGCCGTCCGTCGGCAACCTGCAGAGCCTCCGTCAGCTGGTCCACGAGCAGCGATTCGCAGTCATCATGTCCTCCGGTGACGGCGGTGAGACTGAAATGGAACCGGATGGAGACGCAGAACCCACCAGCGCCGGCGTGGTGCTGGCTGCGTGGTTGCCCGCCGCCGAGGTTGCTAAGTCGCTTGGACGCGCAGCCAAAGTCGTGGCGGAACAAGTCGACGCGGCAATGAAGCTGGAGGGAGGACGTCGAAAAGCGTCGCGTGAGAGCGCCCCCACCCCTGCCTACGCCGCCCTGTGCCGGCATGCGGCAACGACAGCCAGTCGTTCGTCACTGCGGCTCCATGAATTAAGATGGCCGCACGACGTTGTCTCGGCGCACATGAAATGCATCAGTGGATCGATCGAATATCGAATTTCCGTGGGGAACTACAGCCAACTCGAAGATGGCGTGTTTGTCGGCGCAGGGGTCTCCCTCGGTGAGTACGAATCGATCCAGACAGCCGGCGGGGCGATTGTTCTCGATGATAACGTCCAGGTCGGCCCATTTTGTTATCTCGAAGGTCCCATGTATGCAGGCGCCAACACACGTGTGATCGAGCACTCCTCCATCAAAGATGGTGTCTCGTTGGGGCACACCGCTAAGATAGGTGGAGAGGTCGAGGCGTCTGTGATCGAGCCATTCACTAACAAGCAGCACCACGGTTTTCTCGGCCACAGCTATCTCGGTAGCTGGATCAATCTCGGGGCCGGAACGTGCAACAGCGACCTAAAAAACACCTATGGCAAAATCAATATCCAATATGGTGAAGAGAAAATTGCCACCGGGATGCAGTTCCTCGGTTGTATCATGGGAGATTACTCAAAAAGCGCTATCAACACGGGCATCTTCACAGGCAAGGTGATCGGCGTGTGCAGCATGATGTACGGGTTCGTCACGGGAAATGTGCCCAGCTACGTCAATTATGCTCGGCTGTTTGGCCAAACCTCGCTGTTGCCCCCCGAAGTGATGGTGAGCACTCAGGCTCGCATGTTCGCTCGCCGAAAGACGAAGCAGCGACAGGAGGACATCGATCTGATTCACGCGATGTACCACCGCACTGAGACCGAGCGGCTGCTTTCGGATCAACTGGGTTTTTGAGGCTTTCTCGAACTTTTGCGTCTCAGCAGCAGCCTGGGGGCTCGTCTCATTTTTCGAAATGCGTTGGGGTTGTGTAAAACCCATCGGTTTTCTAGCATTTCGCGTTCCCTCGAGCTGGAACGACGTCGATTCCAGCCAACTTACTTTTGTCTTTCATGTCCATTTGGTGGGGCGAAGGGCCGCAAGGCTCTGGAATCTCGTGTGCGGTTGCCTCCGTTCGCGTCCATTCTCGAACCCGATGTGAAAGAAACAACCTGGAGAATGCGCCGCGTCAATGCGGGCAAATCAAGCTGATGGCAAACGAAATTGTTAAAGAGATGATCGAGTCGGGCGTCCACTTTGGACACCGTACCAGTCTCTGGAACCCCAAGATGGCTCCGTACATCTTCGGTAAGAAAAACCAGATCCACATCCTCGACATCCGCGAAACGCTCCGTGGATTGCTGCGTGCCAAGAAGTATTTGTCGCAAGTGGCCGCTGGCGGTAGCTTGATTCTGTTCGTCGGTACCAAACGTCAAGCAGGCGAAGCCGTCGAAGAGCAGTCGCTGCGTTGCGGGATGCCATTTGTCAGCGAACGCTGGCTCGGTGGAACGTTGACGAACTTCCGCACCATTCGCAGTCGTCTGGGCCGTTTGGAAGAGCTCGAAGATCTGCGCAGTGGCGAAAAGATCAACGCCTACAGCAAAAAAATGCAGTCGTCGCTCAACCGTGAATACCGCAAAATGTATCGCAACCTGAACGGTTTGCGGACGATGAACCGTCTGCCCGAGGTGATGTTCATCGTCGACCCCGGCAAAGAGCGGAATGCTGTTCGCGAAGCAAAACGATTGGGCATCACGACTGTTGCCCTGATCGATACGGACAGCGATCCCAGCCAAATCGATCTGCCGATTCCTGGCAACGATGACGGCATCCGTAGCGTTGAGATGATCATGCGTGAACTCGCCGATGCGGTCATCGCAGGCAAGGGTGCAGTCCAGACTCAAGCATCTGACGCTGGCGCGCCAGCCGCTCAGAGCGAAGCTCCTGCTGCCACCGAAGCCCCTGCAGCAGCTGAGCCTGTCGCTGAAGCCGCCGCCAGCGAACCTGCTAGCGAGTAATACGTCTCAAAGGTTAGACGTCCGCTCAACCGTGTCACTTGCGAAGGTGGCACGGTATACCGCCCAGCGTCATCAAAAATGTGCGAGAGGTGGGATTTCGTCATCGAGCCGAGTGCCGTGAGGTACCGAACATTTCCCACCAGCATGCTGCCGCAACGGCAGCTCGTTTGATGAAAAAAATGACTGAGCTCGGACCCACGGCAACTGCTAGAGATATTCCGGGCGTTTGGGTTCCAGTCTAGATCATCAGTGTCGTTGCAGACGATTCGTCCCAGCGGACCGATGGCGCGACGCGGCTAACCGGATCGGCGCCCCTCCAGCGGTAGCCGACTGACACACAAACAAATACATAGATATCTGACACTTGTAAACTTAGGAAGCAAAGATGAGCATTTCTGCCAAAGACGTAAGCGAGTTGAGAAAGTCAACGGGCGCCGGCATGATGGATTGCAAAAAGGCACTCGAGGAATCGGGTGGCGATATGGAAGGTGCCCTCGATTACCTTCGCAAAAAGGGCAAGAAAGTCGCTGAAAAGCGTGCCGATCGCGATGCCAACGAAGGTGTTGTCGTGGTCATTGCCGAAGGTAAAAAAGGACTCCTGCTGGCCCTGAGCTGCGAAACTGACTTTGTTGCTAAAAACGAAAGTTTCATCGCATTGACCGAACGCATCGCTCGCTTGGCGATGGACAACGGTGCCGCGAGTGTCGACGAAGTCAATTCGTTGGAGATCGAAGGCACGACTGTGAAGGAGCATCTCGTTACCGAAACAGGCCGTACCGGTGAGAAGATCGAAGTTTCCGATGTCCAAGTCGTCGAAGGCGAAAACATCGCTTCGTACATTCACGCCGGAAGCAAGATCGGCGTGCTGGTATCCTACAAAGATGGCGGTAAGGACGAAGCACCTCAGTTCTTCCGTGGCGTAGCGATGCACATTGCCGCGATGAAGCCTTCGATCCTACACCCTGACGAATTCGATGCCGAGTTTGTTGAGAAGGAAACCGAAGCTCTCAAGGCCCAAATCATTGCTGAGAACGAACTCAATGAGAAGGAAAACCTTGGCAAACCGGTCAAGAACGTGCCCCAGTACGCCAGCCGTCGCCAACTGACGCCTGCCGTCCTGGCCGCGACTGAGGAAGCGATCAAGGCCGAACTGAAAGCCGAAGGCAAACCGGAAAAGATCTGGGACAAGATTGTTCCTGGCAAGCTCGAGCGTTTCATTGCCGATAACACTGCATTGGATCAAGAACGCTGCCTGCTGAGCCAGTTTTACGCTCTTGACGATACGAAGACGGTTGAAGTGGCTGTTAAGTCGCTCAGCCCCGAAGCTGAGATCATCGAGTTCAAACGCGTTGCCGTGAACTGAGTACCCCGGCTACTCGTCATCGTCGATATTCATGTAAACGGCTCTGGTTTCACTGGAGCCGTTTTTTTTGGTCTGTCCACGATAATTACCTGCACGAGCCTTGTTATGATCGCTTGGCGTTGACGGAGGGGATCCCGGGGCTAACGTCTACTGCCCAATCGAGTTATACCGACGGCATTCACCTGTACCTACACCTGCTTTGGACAATGAGTTCCTCATGCACTCTCAACAACAAGAATTGGATCTCATCGCTGCGTGTGCCTTTGGGCTCGAAGCGATCGTACGACGCGAACTCTCTGGGCTGGGGATCGACGCCACCATCGGTGAATCCGGACGAGTGCATTTCCGCGGTAACCTGGAGACAGTTGCCAAGGCCAATCTATGGTTACGCTGTGCTGATCGAGTACTGATCCGCGTTGCGGAATTCGCTGCCGCTGACTTTGACGCCCTGTTTGAAACGACCAAAGCGATTAGCTGGGGTGATTGGATTCCCGTCGATGGTGAATTCACGGTCACTGGCCGCAGTGTGAAGTCGACCCTGACGAGCGTGCCGGCGTGCCAGCGCGCGGTCAAACGAGCGATTGTCGATGCGATGCGTCGCGATCATGCTACCGAAACCCTGCCTGAAACGGGGGCATCGTACCCGGTCGATATCGCATTACTAAAAGATACTGCCACCATCACGATCGACACGACGGGGCGTAGCCTGCACCGCCGTGGATACCGCTCCGCCGTCACGGCCGCACCGCTCAAAGAAACCCTCGCTGCAGCCATGGTGATGCTGAGCTATTGGAAGCGGGATCGGCCGCTCGTTGATCCGTTCTGTGGCAGCGGCACGATTCTCATCGAAGCAGCGATGATCGGCCGCAACATGGCGCCAGGCCAATCTCGCGAGTTTCGATTTGAGCAGTGGCAGGATGCACCGCGTGAAGCGATCCTGCAGCTTCGTACGGAGGCATTGCAAGGCGTGCTCGAGCCACTGCCGCAGCGACTGCTCGGCAGCGATACTGATTTTCGGGTCCTGCGGTTCGCTCGCGAAAACGCCGAGGCGGCGGGAGTAACGGCCGACGTGCATTTTGAGACTGCGGATGTTCGCGATTCGCGTAGCAGCCGGCGGTTCGGATGCCTGATCACCAACCCACCCTACGGCATGCGACTCGGTCGTGACTGGGAGATTGAAGAACTCTACGCCGCGCTGCCCAATGTTTTACGGCATCTACCGACATGGTCCTTCTATTTCCTGACTTCATTTTCCGCGTTCGAAAAGGTGCTCGGTCGCAGCGCCGATCGTCGGCGCAAGCTTTACAACGGCCGCATTGAGTGTACCTACTACCAATTTCAAGGTCCCAAGCCAGTCGCGGATTCGCCGCGCACATCGGCGTCGCCTGACACCGCAGTAGCGTCTGAGGTAGTGCCAGCTGCGCCGGAGAGAGTCGACGACGCTAGCGGTGATCGCGAGGCACAGTCAGTTGCCTCTGAGCCGCAGCTGGAGAAATCCCCGCGACCGTATGTGCACGCCGTTGGCGAGGCTGCCTTTGGTGCATTGGCGGATAACGCACAGCACCAAGCTGACCTGTTTGCGACGCGGCTGCGGAAACGTGCCAAGCATTTTCGGAAGATGATGGCGCGGCGTAACATTACTTGTTTCCGTCTTTATGAACGTGACGTGCCCGAAATCCCACTGGTCGTGGATCGTTACGAAAACTACCTTCACCTGAGTGAGTTTGAACGGCCACACGATCGCGACGCCGCTCAACATGCTGCTTGGTTGGATCTCATGGCCGCCACTGCCGGCGAGGCACTCGATGTGCCCAAACAGAACGTGTTTCTGAAACGACGTTCACGCCAGCGGGGAAACACCCAGCACGAGAAGATCTCGCAAACCGACCAAAGGATTCCTGTCCAGGAAGGTGGTCTCACCTTCCTGGTTAATCTTGCGGACTATATCGATACCGGGTTGTTTCTGGACCACCGCGTCACGCGTGGTATGGTTCGCGAACAGTCTGCTGGCAAGCATGTTCTGAATCTTTTTGCGTACACCGGTTCATTCACTACCTACGCGGCCGCAGGCGGCGCCGCATCGACGACGAGCGTCGATCTCTCGCAGACCTACCTCGACTGGGCACAAGAAAATCTGAAAGCCAACGGTTTGAGCGGCCCCCAACATCAGTTCGCGGCAATGGACATCGGTGAATTCATTCGCCGCCATCGGACCGGTGAGGTATATGATCTCGTCATCTGCGACCCACCCACGTTCTCCAACAGCAAACGCACCGATGAAGACTGGAACGTGCAAACCGACGCCGTGCCATTGCTCAACAACATTCTGAAACTGGTCCGACCGGGCGGCGTGATCTTCTTCTCCACCAACTTTCGCAGATTTAAGTTTGATATCGAGTCGCTCACCGCGACCGCGATCCATGAAATCTCCAAACAAACGGTTCCTGACGAGTTTCGCAATCGCCGCATCCATCGCTGTTGGCGAATCGAGAAGTAGAGGACCGGTCGCAGGCAACGGAGGTTTTTACTGACCTCTCCCACGGGAAGCCCCCAACCCTTGGAACACAACGTCGGCAGGCGTACACGGCTGAGTAAGAGAAGAACGCGGTCGAACTCATAGTCAATCAAGGAACATCGAATCTCTGGTGACCGCTAGCTGTCCGAGGGCGCATGCGATGAAACGCAGTACTCCGAGCGAGGGCGGAATCTCACGCGGCTGTCTTGACAAATCGATCGATGCGGCCCACAACTAGTCATCGTGATTGCCATTCAGGCCCGGACGATGTGCGACGTACCCGGTTAAGATAAGACGACGCATCCCTCAAAGGAGCGTTATCATGTCATGGGTTTTTCTCGTTATCGCAGGTCTCTTGGAAGCTGGCTGGGCGATTGGCCTCAAGTATACCCACGGCTTCACAAAGCTCGTTCCGAGCGTGCTGACCATTCTGGGTATCATCGCGAGCATGTATCTGCTCGCGCTTGCTGCTCGAACTCTTCCTATCGGGACCGCCTATGCCGTTTGGGTTGGCATCGGCACCTTCGGCACAATTGTCTTAGGCATGACGTTCTTGGGCGAGCCCGTGAACGCCGGACGTGTTTTCTTCCTCATCCTACTGATGGTGTCCATTATCGGATTGAAATTGACCGCACACTAAACGAGTTGACGTTCAATCGGACCTAAGGATGCCAGACGTAGCGTTCGAGTGATTTGACTTCTTCTTTGGAACAGACGCTGTATGGATGGAGTCAAGTTCGTCGCTAAGATGCTGTGTCCCTGGGGGCCGTGTCCCTGGGCGCCTGTCCCTGGGCGCCGTGTCCCTGGGGGCCGTGTCCCTGGGGGCCTTGTGGTGGTGACGTCCCTTTCGATGGTGGTCGGTGACGAGGACTGCGGTGCTCTCGTCACGCATTTGGATCGGCCTAGTCTAAGCGACCAAACGGAAAATGAGCGTGCCGAGGGTGATCAATCCCAGGATGACGACCAGCAGGTTGGGCATGATTTTGAACTTTTTCCGTAACGACGCGCCAAACTGGGCAACCAATAGCAGCGAAACTACCATCCCTAGAATGGCACCTGCTGTGATCCCTCGCGCCATGAGGAACGCCGAGAGCAGAAGCAGGCCGCCCGTGATGCTGCCAGCGATCAAAGATGCCTTGCTCGAAGCTTTGACATAGCCCATGACTCCTCCGAAGACGACAAATGCTCCAAAGATGGCTGTTACGATTACCGGAAAGTCCACACAAATCTCTTTAATTTAATTGCTAAGTCGGGGTAGGTAGGATTTGGCGGAGTCGTCCATTGGTCCGTCCACCCAAGCTGCCTTTTCGCTCGATTGTAGGGAGTCGTCTGTGTTTCACTCCACCCCCGACATGTTGTTTGCTGAGATTTTGAGCGAGAAGCCAAGCGATTAGGATCTTGGTTAGCACCCTAGCCGGACTGGACGCTGCCGAACGTAGGCATGTCGATTGTTCGGTAGGTGAGCCGACACGCGTCAGCGGCCGGGCTGGCGGTGCTGCCCAGTGTCATAGAGCTCTCGGCTCAAAAGCGTCGTTGACGTTGATTACTCCAATGGTCAGTCGATGCCCAGCGGCTAGTGTAGTCATCCGCAAAGAGCTTGACGTGGATGCATAGGACCATGATTAGATCAAGACTTCTTTCACGACGCGGGCATGTTCCACGCCGGTAAGTTTTTGATCGAGGCCTTGGAACCGATAAGTGAATCGTTCGTGGTCGATTCCCAGGCAGTGCAGCATTGTCGCGTTGAGGTCACGGATATGGACTCCATCTTCGGCGATGTTGTAAGCAAACTCATCGGTTTGACCGTGTGAAATTCCACCCTGAATCCCACCACCAGCCATCCACGTGCTGAAGCATCGCCCGTGGTGATCGCGACCGCTGCCGAGCGCACCCTGGCTATAAGCGGTGCGGCCGAACTCGCCGCCCCAGATGACGAGCGTATCATCCAATAATCCACGATTTTTCAAATCGGTGACGAGCGCCGCCGACGCCCGGTCGGTATCGAGGCACTGGGCGCGGAGATGGGGCTGGAGACTGACGTGTTGATCCCAGCCACGGTGGAAAAGCTGAATGAACCGCACATCTCGCTCGGCCATGCGGCGGGCCATCAGACAGTTAAATGCATAGGTCCCGGGCTGGCGGGCGTCCTCGCCGTACATTTCGAATGTGTGCGCGGGTTCATCCGAGAGATCCGCAATCTCTGGAGCGGCGGCCTGCATCCGGAACGCCATTTCGTACTGCGAAATGCGAGTCTCTATTTCCGGATCCCCGCTGGTCTGAAATTTCAGCCGATTCAGTGCGGCTAAATCGTCGAGCTGCTCGCGGCGGTTCTCGCGTGTGATGCCGGCGGGATCGTTCAGGTACAGGACGGGATCACCGCTGCTGCGGAGCATGACGCCCTGGTGACTCGACGGCAAAAATCCGCTACCCCACAGCCTCGAAAAGATTGGCTGACCAGGGTTCTTGCCGTTGCCCTGGGAGAGCAGCACCACATAGGCCGGCATGTTTTGGTTCTCGCTACCGAGACCGTAGCTCGCCCATGCCCCCGCACTGGGCTGGCCAGGAATCTGAGAGCCTGTGTTGATGTAAGTAATGCCCGGATCGTGATTGATCGCTTCCGTATTCATCGAGCGGACGATGGCGATGTCATCGGCAATCTTTGACGTGTGAGGAAGCAGGTCGCTGATCCATGTCTCGCACTCTCCGTGCCGGGCGAAGTTGCCGATCGGTCCGCAAACCGGAAACCCTTTTTGACCCGCTGTCATTCCCGTCAACCGTTGGTCACCACGGACGCTCGGTGGGAGCTCCTCGCCGTGTTTCTGTTCAAGTACGGGCTTGTAGTCAAACAGGTCGATGTGCGACGGGCCGCCAGACATAAATAAGTAAATGACGCGTTTCGCGGTCGGTGGAAAGTGCGGCAACCCTGCAGGTGTGCCCATGGCACTCGCGATTGCACTTTGATCGAGCATTGATCCCAGGGCCAGACCACCGACACCGCCGAACGCTCGGCTGATGAACGTACGGCGAGAGGCTGATGCAAGTTGCTGCATGTTCGTACTCATTCGCGTGTGATCGTTTCGTCAAGGTTGAGAATCAGCGATGCGACCGAGCTCATCGCAGCGATTTGGGGATAGTCGCTGATCGCTCCGTAATTAATGTGGCCAGTACGATCAGTGCGCTGGACCGCGGCGCTATCCACGGCATTCATAGTTCGAGAGTCTTGGCGCCCCAGGTAACTCGCGGCCCGATCAGGCGACGCAGTGAAATATGCCAATTGTCGCTCATAGGCGGCACTTAAAATCTCTAGCTCATCAGGGGATGGATTTCGTGCGGTGGCAAGCCGAAAACCATGACCAATCTGGGCGACCACGGACTCGCCGGCGTTCAACATCCGCATCGCGAGTCCCCGTGAGGCCTCTACGAATTGGGGTGCATTCATCAGCACGAGAGCCTGCAGCGGCGTGTTGGTCAGCGAGCGTCGCACGGTACAGGTCTCGCGACTGGGAGCGTCGAAAGTTGTCATCACAGGCGGCGGCGAAGTGCGTTTCCAAAACATGTAGAGGCTGCGGCGATACACTTCTTCGTCGCGGTCAGCAAAGTAATGCTGCGCCGAGAAAAAGCCGCCGTAGCCAAAGTGGCTGACCTCTTTCCATAGCCCCAGTGGCTGCGGTGGGTACACACTGGGGCCACCCACGGCTGTGTTGAGCAATCCTGCAATGGCAAGTTCACTATCTCGAACGGCTTCGGCGGAGAGGCGAAAACGTGGCGCTCGAGCATAGAGTCGGTTATACGGATCCACCTCCAGTAACTCCTCGTCGACATTGGAGGATTGGCGATAGGTCCGCGACATCAGCATGCGTTTCAGTAAGTCGCGCACATTCCAGTCGGACTCCAAAAACTCGGCCGCCAACCAATCGAGCAATTCCGGATGCGAAGGCCATTCGCCTTGCGAGCCAAAATCTTCGCTCGTCTTGACGATCCCTGTTCCAAAGAGCATTTGCCAATAGCGGTTTACCGCCACCCGGGCGGTGAGCGGATGATCGGGATCGATCAGCCAGTCGGCCAACGCGAGGCGGTCTGCGCGGGTCGAAGGTGGCAGGCTTCCGAGGATCTCCGGGATCCCTGGATCGACAATTTCGCCGTGTTGGTCGTACTGGCCACGCATCAGGATGGGGGTCAGGCGATCGGCAGCGTCCTCGTTCATCACCATGACCGATGTCTTCCCAGAGGCGAGAGATTTTCGCAGCAGATCGATCTCCCCATCGATACTCGCGACGAGTTTGCCCATGTCCGTGTTGGCTTTGCCAAACTCAGCAGCGACTAAGTTTTGGTCTTCTAGGCTGCGTTCCTGGTCCGGCTTCCGCAACGCAGCGACAAGGTCGAGTTGCGGAGGAAATTCGCTGGCAGCGAAAAATGGCATCGGCAACGCACGTGATACGAAAGTCGTCACGGCTTGGGTTACCAGACTGGCGTCTGCCTTCGCGAGCGTTTCACGTTCCCACACTTGCCTGGCATCACCGAGCAGATTTTCCGGATTTGCTTTGGCATGCTGGAGTGATGCGATGCGTGACTCCAGTGACGCTCGAAATGCGGCGTCATCCGGCAAGATGGGATCGACGGAGATCATTGGTTTCGTATTACCGTTGACCCCGCCTTTGCCTGGTTCGGTGGATGTATTGAAGAACGCAAAGAATCGATAGTAGTCACGCTGAGAAATCGGATCGTATTTATGGTCGTGGCACTGGGCACAGCGCATCGTTAAGCCCATGAACGCAGTCGCGACGGTGTCGACTTTGTCGATAATGGTGGCTACCCGGTATTCCTCTGCAATCGTTCCCCCTTCGTGCGTATTCATGCTGTTTCGCAGAAAACCAGTCGCGATCTTTTGTTGCTCAGTCGGGTTGTCCATCAGGTCACCAGCAAGCTGTTGACGGATGAACTCATCGTACGGCAAATTATTTTGAAACGCCTGGATCACCCAGTCTCGCCACGCCCACATGTCGCGGTGGTCATCGATCGAATAACCATTCGTGTCAGCGAAGCGCGCGACATCGAGCCACTCCATGGCCATCCGCTCAGCGAACTGCGGACTGTCCATCAGGTGGTCGATTGTGGTTTCGTACTCCAACTCGGGGTTTTTTAGAAACGCGTCGACCTGCGCCAGGGTTGGGGGCAAGCCGGTTAAATCGAGATACAAGCGGCGGACAAGGGTTTCGGGTGATGCCTCGGGCGAGAAACCCAGATCGCTCTGCTCTAGTTGAGCGGCAATGAATCGGTCGATCACCCCGGTAGTCGTCATCGTCGCTGGTGGCTCGGGCCGCTGTATCGGTTCAAATGCCCAGTGTCCGGTGAACTCGGCCCCATCTTCGATCCATCGTGTGAGTAGGTCAATTTCCTCGTCAGTGAGCGGGTTCTTGTGCTCTTGAGGCGGCATCCGCATGTCCACGTCATCGTTGGTGATGCGCAGCACTAATTCGCTCGCATCGGGATCGCCGGGAACGATCCCGGCATAGCCGCCTAAGTCGGCGAAGGCACCTTCGCTGGTATCGAGCCGGTACCCTGCATCACGATTTTGCGAGTCTGGGCCATGACACGCAAAACACTTGTTTGACAAGATTGGGCGAATATCGCGATTGAAGTTCAGCGGCTGCCGCGTTTCAGCGATGGCTGCGGACGCCAATAGAAATAGCGGCAAGAACTGAAATAATTTTATCATGTTGGTCTCTCGCCTAAGCAACAGCGACTGGATGTCTGGAGTAACCGTGGCGTGCGTCCGAGTCTGGAAAGCCCCGGCTACTCACAGTAGGTGTCGATTCATCTGCAGTTAGCCTATGCAAATAGCCTTTCGACACTTTGGCCTTTGCCGTCGCTGGTGACATAGAAGGGCCGTCCTTCAATCTCGAAGCCCGTCCGTGGGCTGATACCCATGGCGGTCATGATCGTGGCATGCAGGTCCTCGATGCTGACGGGGTCCTCGATCGTGACAAGCGGTCGCTCAGGGGAGGTCGCTCCGTGAAGATGACCGCGTTTGATTCCTCCGCCAAACATCAGCACGCTTGATCCCGCCGTGAAGTGCCGGTGCAACCCATAGTGTTTCAACTCGGTCATCTGGTCTCCTTTGAATCGGGCCTGGTCGTTTGCATTGGAGCCCGGTTGTCCCTCGGTCAATGCATCCCGACTGAATTCCGACGCTACGATGACCAGGGTTCGATCCAGCAGATTGCGTGCTTCTAAATCCAGGATCAACTGAGCGATCGGACGATCGATCTCGCGGTGCATTCGCTGCATCGTTGTGTGTCCGTCGTTGTGAGTGTCCCAGTTCAAAAAGGGAACGTACTCCGTTGTCACTTCGACAAAGCGGGCACCCGACTCAACCAGGCGTCGCGCCAGCAGGCAACCTTGACCGAACCTTCCCGTGTCGTACTTTTCATAGCTGTCGCGTGGTTCCAGCGTGATGTCGAACGCTTTTCGATCGTCGCTACTGAGCAGGCGATAGGCCGCATCCATCGACTGCAGCATCGATTCCTGGTGATAATCACTCATCCGATCACGATCGGGACTAGCGTCGACCAATCGCCGGAACAAGCGATTTCGGTCGGCAAACCGCTGCGACTGCATACCTTTAGGAGGGCGCACGGACACCGCAGCTTGATCTGGGTACGGCAAATTCATGGGGCCGAATTCGCTACCGAAGAACCCGCCCGTCGTGAACGCCTTCAGCTCCTCACTCTCACCGACACCCTCGAGACGCTGACCAATGTTAATAAAGGCGGGCATCACTGGGTTAGGAGCTCCCAACACCCTTGCCATCCACGCACCGAGGTGTGGTGTCGCTACTGTTTGCGGGGGAACATAACCAGTGTGCCAGTGAAACTGGTGGCGTGAATGCAGAATACTGCCCAGGTCGGGTTGCACGTGAGAACGAATCAGCGTGCCGCGGTCCATGACCGCAGCGATGTTCTCGAGCCCTTGGCAAATCTTGATGTGATCCACCGCAGTGTCGATAGCGGGAAATGTGCTGAGCATATCCTTGTAAGACAAGCCAGTCTCAAACGGCATGTACCGTTTGGGGTCAAATGTGTCCGGCGCCGCCATGCCACCACCCATCCACAGCAAAATACACGCGTCGGCGGTAGGGCGAGGATGCTCGATTTCGCCTAGTGTGCTGTCGGCGAGCACCTTCGGCGTCCCCGCTGCGAGGGCCGCCGCACCTGCCGCTGACAGCCGGCGCAAGAAATCACGTCGCACAATCGATTCGGGGGCGGCTGGGTCGGTTTCGAAATTCATGAGACGTCAGACGGGTTGGTGGGTGGTCGTCGGCAAATTCAGCGAACGGTCAAGAATTCAGGCAACATGCAAACTGCCCACATGGCGTCTTGCACGTCGGCAACGCTGGGCTGATCCCCGAGCGAGGCACGCAATAGGCCTTGCTCTGGAACAGTGGGTGGACGTGAGAGTGCCGCGAGAAAGAGATTTTGAATCAAGCGATCTGTATCGCTTTCGCTGTCAGCGAGCAAGCGTTGAGCGCCGATCGCAAACGATCCCGCCAAAGTCGGCTCGTTGGCCAAGTCAATCGCCTCAAGCGTGGTAACCGTATCGGGTCGCATTGACACAATCTGTTCACGCATCGGACGTCCCAGGGACTTCATTAGCGCCGTATTCTTCAATAGTGAAGTGCGGACCATGGGCGTGTCACTACCACTGACCGCAGCGGCGAGCAGCGTGGAACCTTGGTCCTCGATCACACGCGTCCACGCAGCCACCGGCGAAACTACCGTGACGCTCTGCCACGTATCTCTACCAATCGTATCTGCATGCAGCGTATCATCACGAGGCGATGGTACCTCACTGCTATATTTCCACGTGCCGTCGGACTGGATCGACACCTGTGTCTCATCCGCCAGGTCCACTCGCGCGTCGAAGAAAAAGCCCGCGGGGTTAGGATTGTCGGTATCGTTTGTTACGACGGCCTCGAGAACATTGTTCCCCTTGGCGAGATGCTGAGCTAAATGAACCGACTGCGGTTTTGTCCAGTCACTGCTTTTGCTAACCAGCTTTTGGTTGATGAACAGTTCAAACCGATTGTCACAGGTAATCACCGCACCGCCCGCGATCGCTGAGTCAGGCAGGTGGATCTCTTTCCGCAGAACGATGGTTTGATTTCCAGGCACCGTTCCATTGGTGAGCTGTCCCCATATCCACTCCCCAGTGAGCTCGAAGCGATCCGTTGTTTCGAGATCAGCGAGACGGCGAACGATGGGGGCATCGAACTTGCCAGGAGCATCTCCGGTCAACTGCCAAATACTGTCGAGAAACTGCTCAGCCGTCATCCTCCTCGCCCGCGGCCCACGGAACACGTAGTCATCACTGGAGGGGCGTCCATCGATGACTTCAGATCTCGATTGATAGGCGGCACTCGTCGCAATTCGCCGCAGTGTCGCTTTCAAGTCGTAGCCGCTCGCAATTAGGTCCGATGCTAGATAATCCAGCAGGTCCTCGCTCCAGGGTTCGTTCTTCATCGAATCGAGTGGATGGACGATGCCTCGCCCCATCAGGCAGTACCACAAGCGATTGACAATCGTTCTCGCAAAACGCCCGTTTTCTGGATGGGTCATCAGCGCCGCGAGCTGTTGAAGTCGCTGCGGACGTGGCGCGTCGGGATCGACTTGCCCTAACTCAGGAAACAGCCAGGCTGCCTCTGCAGTTTCGCCTGTCGGTTTGTCACAACGGTGCAGTTCCAGAGTTTCCTCCGCGTAAATTGCAGCTAAACCATACGCATCTTTCAATGTCCAATGATCGACAAAACTATCATGGCACGACGCGCACTTCATGTTGATGCCGAGGAATGATTGCGAGATGCTCTGCGAAAACTGAATGGGCAACGTCTGGCCCGCACTGACTTCCCCCCGCCACTTGATGCCGTCGATGTAGCCTTGACTCTCGGAGGTCGGTGGTGCGATCAATTCTCTGGCCAATTGATCAAAGGGTTTATTGTCCAGCAGCGATTGATACAGCCACGCGCTAATCTGTGTGCGACCGCCCGTAATGAATCCCGTGCCGCTGTAGTCGTTACGCAATAAATCGTTGAAGAACGTGAGCCAATGATCGGCGTATCCAATCCGATCGGCCAGCAATTGATCGATGACCCGTTGTCGTTTGTTTGGATCTGAATCCTCGATGAAGGCGTCGAGCTGTTCGCGGGTGGGCAGTAGCCCGATCAGGTCCAACGACACCCGCCGCAGAAAGACACGGTCGTCAACGGATGGTGGTCGAGTGAGATTTTGCTCAGCTAAGTAAGCATCCAAAATACGATCGATGGGATGATTCCGATCCTCTTGCGGGGCCGGGAGGTGTGGGGTTCGCGGTCGTAGTGGCGGCTCATACGTCTGAATCTCGAAGGTGAAATCCTCGTCCCAATTCACGTCATTCTCAATCCAGCGCCGCAGCACTGCGATCTCATCTGGACTCATTCGCGGCCGATCGGCGGGGGGCATCTGGGAATCAGGATCCGATGACGCTACCAATTCCAATAGATAGGAAGTGTCAGGGTCGCCGGGTTCGACGAATCCAGAATCCAGCACGTCCGCTCGGGTATTAAATGAAAAGTCGCCTTTCGCTTCCCGGCCCCCGTGGCAGTGGGTGCAATTGCGTTTCAGGATCGGAACGACCTCATGAGCAAAGTCGACCGCCGCCGAGTCTGTCACTGCCAACGCGATTCCGGGGGATGCCCACAGGCATCCAATGACTGCAGTAATTCGGAAACCCAGACTCAACATAGATAATGCTTGGAAGGCAGGAGCTGACATTTCGTCGCACGAACGAGACGTCAAGAAGGTGGGCTCGGAATCTCTATTCCGAGGATCGTGGGACCGCCTCCATCATAAGCGCTCGCGATCAAGTCGGCAAACGCTGAGAAAGGAGATAAACCGGTCGCCATTAACGAGCTGCCGACTTCGAGAACCTCGCTCACAGGCTTCATTTGGATTGACCTTTTTTTATTGGTGGTCGGTAATTTCTCTCCGTTGTGGAATATCTTAGTACACGGGGCAAATAGCACACCCAGGGCAGATGGTGCCCCTCGTGGCATGTGCCCTGTGGCAATTGCTTCCACGCAGACGAGCAAGCATCGCTTCCTATGTCGGATCGAGACACCCAATACAACGAATTTGTCATCTTGCTCTCGCGGCATGACCAAGCGATTCGGCGATTCGTCCGGTCTTTGTTGCCGGCCCCCGAGGGCGTGGATGACGTCGTGCAAGAAACCGCGTTGGAATGTTGGAAGAAATACGGTGAATTTGCGCCGCAAGATGCAGCGGATTCCTCGAATGAATTCATCCGTTGGGCCTGCGTTGTCGCACGCTATAAATCGCTTAGTTGGCAACGCGATCGCGCTCGCGATCGTCTTGTGTTTCGCGAGAGTGCGATCGAATGTCTGGCCGAGACGGCCATGGAACAACTCGACCAGCACGAATCGGAGCGTCGTGCGGTCGAACTCTGCTTGGGAAAACTGCGAGCGGCGGAGCGACGGCTGCTGTTGAGTGTTCATACGCCGGGGCAATCCGTCGCTGGTATCGCAGCCGAGACCGGTGCACAGCAGCGACGGTTGTACAGCAAAGTCAATTCATTACGCCGGCAGATTCTTGAGTGTGTTCAAGGACGCTTGGCTGGAGATGCATAACATGGACCACGAAATTCACAAGCTGATCTATCAGGCGATTGATCAGACCATCACGCCGGACAACCTGGAACGCTTGCAAGATGCGATCGAAGGCAGTCGTGAAGTCCGTCTGGAGTATCTACGAGCGGTGCATCTGGGTGAGACGCTGGAGGAGATCGCGACAAGTGAAATGCATTCAGCGGTGTCCTCACCCGAGCAAGTCACCAGTTCGCTTCCCGCTGATCTTTTGAGTCCCTCTCGCGTCAATCACGGTTCTCGGGGGTTTGGACTGAAAACCTGGGCCAGCGCCAAAACGACTCAGCCGGGTGACACGTTCCCGCCCGGCAGTGATACCGGGAATGCTGAGCCCAATCGCCTAGCGACAGGGGTGTTGGGGTTTTCATGGGGACCACTTGTCATCGCTGCGTCCATCGTCGCGATAATCAGTTGTGTAGCACTTTGGTCCGGGCGGACGAACACGAGCGACCAAGCACCGAGAGTCTCGCGATGGGAATCTTCGCATGGTCGGGCCGAGGAGTCGCTCATTGCCGGCCATGCTACTCTCCGTCGATCGGTCGACGTGCAGTGGTCCGACAATGCCACCTCGTTCCACGAAGGCGATGTGCTGCCCAACGGGATGTTGCAGTTTGATGGCGGCCTGATGGAGATTGATGTCTTCTGTGGTGCCTCCTTAATTGTGGAAGGTCCGGCATCCCTGCGGTTCGAGTCGGACTGGGAAGTTTCGTTGGTGAAGGGGCGATTGCGAGCCAATGTGCCTCCCGTTGCACGGGGCTTTATCGTCAAGGCGGCGGATTCTGAAATCATCGATCTGGGGACTGAGTTCGCTCTCGAGGTCGGGGCCGATCACGCTCGCGTCGAGGTACTCGATGGAGAGGTTGAATTGCGTGGTGGTCCCCACGATGGTGATCACCTGGTGACCGGACAAGGAGAGTGGCTCACTGGCTCAGGGACTGAGGCGTTCGCTTTGCATGGCATCAGCAGCGGCGAGGATCTTCGCCGGCGGTTGCAGCAGGCTCAATCCCAACGGTTTGCCGAATGGCAACGTTTTTCAGAGGAGCTCAGCGGCGATCGCCGCCTGATGGCTTACTACCCTTCGGCAGGTTCCAAGTCTGAGCGAATCATTCGCAATGCAGCCTCCGCGAGCACGGCTCGCAATGGTCATCTGGTCGGGCCGGTAGAGCATGTTTCAGGACGTTTCGGAGCACAGTCGACGGGGCTTGAGTTCGATCGGCCAGGCTCGCGGGTGAGAACTCGCATAGACGGAAAATTCCAAGCGTTCACGTTTTTCGCGTGGGTCAAGATTGACAGTCTCGACCATATCTACAACTCACTGTTTTTGGCGGACGGTTACGAGAATGGCGAGCCTCATTGGCAGATTCGAGATGACGGACGATTGATGTTCTCGGTGATGGTCGACGACAAACAGGATGTTCGCGTCGCTAACCGGTTCGACAAGGAAATTGTCCGGGATGCAGGCCGCCACCATGTTTATTTCACCGACCCTATCTGGGATGCCACCCAAAGTGGACAGTGGCTGCAGCTGGCCGCTGTCTACGATCCGCAGCGACGACGCGTCGAACAATATGTCAACGGCCAACAGGTCAGTAGCGAGGAGATCGTGGATGATTTCTACATTGCTGATCTGCGAATCGGACCAGCAGAGATTGGGAATTGGGGCCAACCGTTTCGTGATTCACCGTGGTTCGCCGTACGAAATCTAAATGGAACCATCGACGAGCTGGGGATCTTCAATGCAGCCTTGGACGCCAGCGAAATTCTCCATCTGTATGACCAAGGGAAACCGCTTGGATACTAGACAGAATGATTGAATGCAAAGTTTTCGAACGCGTCGAAGCGATCGTAAGTGTTGCGAAGCGGCGGAGCCAAGAATAAATCGCTTAGCCGATGTGGATCTTGTGAAAGATCCTCGCCGGACAGGAACTGCAATAAGATCCATCACGCCCCAGAATTTAGATGCGACCAAACACTCGCTAGACATCGCCAAGCTAAAGATCCCAGACCGCTTTTCTTCTACCCATCGAGCCAGACAAGACAATATGGAACGACTTCATTTCCTTTCGTTGCTGATACTGCTCGGCTTAGCGGGACAGACGCCGTGTTCTGCACAGCAAGCTGGCCGTGATGGTGTGAGCCAAGGTTCCCGACAATCGACCGAGGAAACCGGGGCAGGCGTCCAAACGGCGAATCAGAGTGACACCAAACAGCCCAATGTTCTGTTTATCGCCATTGACGATCTGCGCCCGGAACTGGGGTGCTATGGATCTGAAATCGCGGTATCGCCGCATCTCAACGAGCTTGCCGAAACCGGCTTGCTGTTCAATCGAGCGTATTGCCAGCAAGCGATCTGTCGACCATCTCGCGCCAGTTTGATGACGGGCGCCCGTCCTGAAACCACCGGGTTGTTCCACAACTACGTCTCCCTTCGAGAGTTACAACCCAACATTGTCACGCTGCCACAGCACTTCATTGCCAACGGCTATGAGACCGCATACTGTGGCAAAATCTTCCATCATGGTGACGAAGACGAAGCCCACTCGTGGAGTCGGGATCCGGTCAAGAGAATCAAGGGCATCGAGAAACCGAAGGGAGCATTTGCGTTGCCCGAGAACATCAAGGCGCGGAACGAGGACTTCCAACGGATGTTGTCCAAGTATGGCGAAGCGGCGCGGCGGGGACTGGCGAGCGAGCCTGCCTATGAGAGTGCTGACGTCCCTGACCACGCCTATGTTGACGGATACAACACACTCCTGGCAATCGAAACACTGCACGAGATGGTTGAGCAGGGCGACAAGCCATTTTTTTTGGCAATGGGCTTTACCAAACCTCACCTGAACTGGATCGCGCCAAAGAAATATTGGGATCTCTATGATGCTGATCAGATTCCGATGGCGCTTCATGCCGACGCACCGCGTGACGGGGCGGCGATGGGATTGCATGCCTCCTTTGAACTTCGCACCCGCGCGGGAATTCCCAAGTCGGGTCCGCTCGGCCCTGAACTCTCCCGCACGCTTAAACATGCCTATCTGGCCTGCGTTAGCTACGTCGATGCACAGATCGGGAAAGTGATCGCTGCCTTGGATGACGCCGGGGTTCGCGACAACACGATCATCGTCGTGTGGGGCGACCACGGGTGGCACCTCGGAGACATGGGGGTGTGGGGCAAAGCGACCAACTATGAGATCGCGACGCGCGTTCCGTTGATGATCTGGACCCCCGATATGAAAGTTCGCGGAGAAACGTCCGACGCCCTGGTTGAGTTAGTTGATATCTACCCCACGCTATGCGAGCTGGCCGGCATATCCAAGCCAAGTCATTTAGAGGGACACAGTTTCGCACCGCTGCTCGACGATCCACACCAATCGTGGAAGCAGGCAGCATTCAGCCAGTATCCCAATCCGGCACTGCGTGAATGGGCCGCCAACCCGCTCTCTCCAGCCATGCGAGAAACCTGGTTCGGACCGCTGATTCAGCAGGTGGAACAACGGATCGAGAAGCAGCAAGGAACGACGTGGGACCGCGAGCTGTTCGAGCAGCATTTGATGGGCTACACGATGAGAACGGATCGTTATCGCCTCGTCGTCTGGAAGGACCATCGCCGCCCCGATGCGGAACCGTTGTTTGTCGAAGTGTATGACCATCATTCGGATCCTCTCGAGACTGAGAACATCGCATCGAAGAACCCCGGTTTGACCGCAGAGCTTATTGAACAGTGCAACGCCGGATGGGAGGCAGCGAAATGAGAATTTCTAAATTGTCACTGAACGCAGTTATGACGCTGGCATTGACGTGGGGCACATGCGCCACTCCGCTTTTCTCGGCTGAAATTGATTTCGAGAATGAGATTCTGCCGATTCTGGAGGACAACTGCGTCTTTTGCCACGGCGAGGATGAACAGGAGTCGGGTTTGAGGCTCGACCGCCGTGTTGGGATGCTCAAAGGGGGTGATTCTGGCTTGCCAGCGGTGGTCCCCGGCGACATCCAAAAAAGCTATCTCCTCGAGGTAATCAACCATGTTGACCCTGACATGGCGATGCCGCCTGATGAAGATAAATTGTCAGAGGATGATATCAGGCTGGTCACTCGCTGGATCGAGCAAGGCGCCCTCTGGCCAGGTCAGATGGATGACGTGGTGGAGGAAGAGAGTGACCATTGGGCGTTCCAACCCATCGCGTCAGAGTTCCAGCATGATTCCATCGATGGATTTCTGAAAGCGAGATTGGTGGAAAGCGGCCTGGATTATTCCGACCCCGCGGATCCACGGTCACTGATTCGAAGGGTTAGCATCGTGCTAACTGGGTTGGCACCCAGTCCCGAGCGCACTGAGCGGTTCTGGCAAGACTATCAGCAGGACTCGCAAAATGCCTACGAGACGCTTGTCGATGAGCTACTCGCCTCTCCGCATTATGGCGAACGCTGGGCACAGCACTGGTTGGACGTCATCCGCTGGGCGGAAACCAATGGCAGTGAAAGTAACATGTACCGTAAGAACGCGTGGATGTATCGAGATTACGTTGTCCGGGCGTTCAATGAGGACAAACCCTACGACAGATTCATTCACGAGCAACTCGCCGGCGACCGACTCGGTCAAGGCGATGCCACCGGATTCCTCGTGGCAGGCCCACACGTGCCGGCAGCGACCGTGGGTCAGGAACCGACCTCGATCCGGCAAGCCCGCGCCGATCGGATGGATGAGATTTTACAAACGGTCGGTGCCTCGGTGATGGGCATGACCGTCGGCTGCGCCCGCTGCCACAACCACAAGTTCGATCCGATTTCCATTCAAGACTACTATTCATTGTCGGCCGTATTCCAGGACGTCGAGTTCGGTAGCCGGTATCCTGAGTTAAGCAGTGATCATCCTCGCGTGGTCCGCGAACGAGAACTTCGCCAGACGCTCGCACACCTGCGAAGCGAAATGCGTTCGCAGGGCTGGGCGTGGGTGGAAGACTGGACAGGCTATGAGGAAATCCATTTCCCACCCAAACAGACCGACGCGTTGCGTATCGATTTCGATCGACGATGGTTGCAGATCGATGAACTGGAGCTACTCGATGTCGCCCAACCGCAGAGGAATCTGCTGGTCGCAATGGCTGACACGGTGATCACCGACAACCCAGTGACCCATGACAAAGCCCAGCCAACGGCGCGTCTGAATGATGGTGTCTTCGGGACCAAGGGATGGAGAGGTGTCAGCCCGAAAGGAAGCGATGAGACGCCTTGGCTTCAATTTAAGTTCCCTGAAAAGACTACTGTCGGTACGATCCGGATCAGTTCCAACCGCGAAGATTTTTTGCAAACCGATTATCTGGAGGGCATGAACAAACGAACCTATGGCGACTTCACGATTCAGCTGCCCGATCAGGAAGGCGCATGGAAGGCCTTTGCATCGACCGCCGCGATGAGAGAGAGATCGAAAAGCAACGAAGACCGGCAGAACTTGCAGGATCAAATCCAAAACGTAATCGAGGAATTGCTGATCCAAGGTCCGCAGCCCGCGTTCTTGGCAGAGTTCGTCGAGCCGGTATCAACCTTCGTACTCTCTCGTGGGAGCCCCGAAAGCCCACGTGACCAAGTTTACGCCGCAGCGCCGCGATTGCTTGACGGACAATTGAATGTTCGTCCAGATAGCCCAGGGCCGCAACGTCGCGAAGCGCTCGCCGACTTGCTGACCAACCCCAGTAATCCGCTGACCGCCCGAGTTGTTGCCAATCGTATGTGGCATAACGTGTTCGGCGTGGGCATCGTGTCCACACCGAGTGACTTCGGTCGCGCGGGTGCACCTCCGTCCCATCCGAAATTGCTCGACTGGTTGGCCGCTGCAGTTGTTGAGTCGGATTGGTCGTTGAAACGCGTCGTCCGTATGATGGTTTTGTCGCAAGCGTTTCGGCAATCGAGCGAACCGCGTGAGGATGGTCTGGCCGTCGATGCGTCCGCCCAACTGCTGTGGAGATTCCCGCCGCGACGCGTCGAAGCCGAGGTCATTCGTGACGACGTCTTACAAGCCTCTGGGCGACTGGATCGTTCCATAGGCGGCCCGAGCTACCGGATTCACAACGTGAAAAAGCGTTACTCGCAATGGGAGGTCGTTGACAACCATGGTGAACAGACCTGGCGACGGATGCTCTATCAGGAACGAATGCGGCGCGTCGACGATCGCATCTTCACTGCATTTGATTTTCCTGACTGTGGACAGATCCGTGCCAAGCGTCCTGTTTCGACCACGCCACTGCAAGCATTGAATCTGTTGAACAGTGATTTCGTCGTCGAGCAGTCGAATTTGATAGCAGGCCGCGCCCGCGACGAAGCTGGCGAATCGGTTTCCGATCAAGTGAGACGGTGCTTTGAATTGCTGCTGCAGCGCCAGCCGAATGATTCAGAAATTGCCGCCTCAGTGGAATTTGTCGATCGACAAAGCCTGGCGCTGCTCTGTCGAACCTTGATCAATACCAACGAATTCGTCTTCTTGCCTTAACCCGAAGGTCGCATCGAATGAACTCCGAAAAACTCTCGCCGATCGGTCGGTCACTGCTGGATCGTCGCGGCTTCCTCGGGCAATCGGGAATGTCGATGGGCGCTATTGCGCTCTCACAATTACTCGCCCGTGACAATCTGCTGGCCTCGGAATCTGTTGGTCCCATCCGGCCAAACATTAACGAGCAGAAGCCTTACGCTCCCCGTCCACCCCATTTCGAAACGCCTGCCAAACAGGTGCTGGTTATCTATTGCCCCGGCGCCGTCAGCCACGTTGACACGTTCGACTATAAACCTGATCTCTACAAAATGGATGGTCGGAAACCGCCAGGACTGCCCGCGGTCACTTTTGAAGGTCCGACCGGCAACATTGCTAAACCGTTTTGGGATTTCAAACCGCGTGGCGAATCGGGCAAGATGGTTTCCGACCTGCTGCCGAATCTTGCTGAAATGGTCGATGACTTTTGCTTCATGCATTCGTTGACAACGCAAACCAGTGCTCATCCGCAAGGTGAGAACTTCATGAACACGGGATTCACGATGGAGGGGTTTCCCTCCTTTGGCGCGTGGGTGACGTATGCCCTTGGATGTGAAACCGAAGAGCTACCTGCATTTGTCGCTATCAACGACCCCCGCGGTCTTGCTCGCAGTGGTAAGAATAATTTTGGCAGCGGCTTCCTGCCAGCCGCTTTCCAGGGCACGGACTTTACCGCTGCGCATCCACCCGCCAATCTCGTCCGGCCCGGTGACTATCGCGGATCGGCGGATCGAGACAGCGTGTCCTTATTGCAGCGTTTCAATGCCGGACATATGCAACGCTACCCCGGCGACGCGGACCTAGCGGCGAGAATTGCGAGCTATGAACTGGCGGGGCGAATGCAGTCGTCAGTCCCCAATGTCATGGACATTGCTGGCGAACCGGCCCATGTCCACGATGCCTACGGCACTGGGACGGGGACTGAATTAAAACGTGCTTATGCGAACAATTGTATTCTCGCACGACGATTGCTCGAGAAGGGAGTCCGCGTTGTGCAGCTATTTAACGGCAGCGATCCGTCAGGCGGCAACGGGATCACGAACTGGGATTCTCATAGCGATATTTTAAAAACGCACGCGATGCAGGCGGAGATCATGGACCAACCGACCGCGGCCCTGATCGCTGACCTGAAGCAGCGCGGAATGTTGGATCACACCCTCGTCGTGTGGTGCACCGAATTTGGCCGCATGCCGTTTTTGCAAGCCAACGGTACAGGTCGCGACCACAATCCGGGGGCGTTCACTTGTTTTCTCGCTGGCGCTGGCGTGAAAAAGGGCTTCAGTTACGGCGAAAGTGACGAGTTCGGTTTCAAGGCCACCGTTAACGAAACGAGTGTCTACGACTTCAATGCCACGCTCCTCCACCTGATGGGCCTCGATCACGAGCGGCTCACCTACTATCACAACGGCATTGAACGCCGACTGACCAATGTTCACGGACACGTGATCCAAGACGTGTTGTCATGAGCGTTGGAAACAACCTGCTCGGGACTCCTGCCCAAATCGCGGGATTTTGCGTCTGAGTTTCACGGAATCGGTCTTTCGGCAAAATCGACATTTCGATTAAAGTTCACGCTGGAAATATTGATGGCGAAGGATCCCGCCAGGGGCAGGACTGCCTCTAGCCTTCGTCGATGTCGGTCGGTGCCCCCGTGGGAGCTGGCCCTCGCACCCATGGATTGGAGCGTTCGCGATGTTGTTGGATCGAATTGAAATTGACAGTCATGGTCCGTTGAACCGGGTCGAATTAGGGCCGCTGTCACACCATCTCAACGTGGTTCTTGGGGCACCCGGTTCCGGAAAAACCGCCATCGGCCGCTTTATTCGTGACTCATTGATCGACCGCGACTATCCCCGGGGCATGCTCAGCGGATCGGCGGGGCGAGTCGTTTGGGTGCATCAAAATGGCTGGATTCATTGCCGCCGTGAGCAGGACGGCTCGCCGGGCGGACGACGCAGTGTGGAGTTCGAGTCACGCGGCGAAACCGCAGGCACATGGGACGGCTACACCGACGGCTGGTTTGCCGCTGCACCGATGACTGATCATCGCACCAGCCACGGCAGTTCCGGAACATCACGGCCTTTGCAATCTTCGCTCGCTGCGCGAACACTCGGCAACATTCGCCTGCCCGAATCGATCGTCGATGGTGTACTGGTTGACACGACGATCAGCAGCGTCTCCCGTGTTGTCGCCGCGTGCATCTCGGCGGGACTGGATCAAGCCAACCTCGCTCCACTCTCCTTTGAAAGCGAAACGGCACACTACAACGAACGCGGCATCGAGCATCACCCCGCAACCGCGTCGCCCTCAGGCCGCGACGATCGCAGACGCCGGGCTCTGCGGGAGGAACTCGCTGACATTGAAGCCGAACTTGGAAAGCTATTCAGTGCCACCCAGGGGCATCCTCACGAAGTTCATCGTGCCTCCGAATTCCAGGCTGAGTCAACACGCAACTCCCGCGAGATCGAATCGCTCCGCCACCAGCGTACCGAGTGTATCCGTCGCCGCGACGCGTTGCTGGCGCGGCGCAGTGAACTGCGGGCTCGCCGCGACCAAGAAGCGCAAGATCACTACCGCTATCGCGTGGCCAATTCACACCACCCCGACCGAGTCGATGCGGCATTCGAGTCGACCCATGCGAGATCCCACTGGATGGCTCGGGATGCCCGTTTGCGATCGCTCCATCAGCGTGCTGATTCGCTCCGCAGCCGCGCATCGGCGTTACAACGCTGGATCGGCGAACTGGATAGCCAGGATTCGGCAGCCACGAGTTATCGGTATGGCGCCGCGGTAGCAGTGGATTCCGGATTGGGCTCTGTACCGTTCCAGCCTGCTTGGCAGTCCGACTCGGCCGAACAGCTCCAGAACCGGATCCGCCAGGCTGACCAAGAGATCGTATCACTGCGCCGCATCTTGGCGGACGTACAATCGTTGCGTGATTTACTGAGTTCTACCGGTCGATCCACCGCGAGCAGTCCTGAGTCCTACGATTGGCTGGACGATGGCTCCTTGCGAGGCCGGCGATACGATCACTTCGTTCGCGCCATGGATCACTACAGCAGCGATCGGCCCTGGTCGGACTTCTACGCTTCTGCCTACCGCCCCCTCCGTCCTGTTGACGATTTGGCAATTCGGATTGAATCAACGACCCGTCATCTCGATTGGCTATTGTCCCAATTCGAGCGACCGGGCGCAGCCTCCGCCACCCACTCGATTGACTCCGAGTCCTGGCGTGTCGAAGGTGACCGCGACGGCATGATCGAACAATCACTGCGACGAGTCCGTGATCAGCTTCGGCGACGCGATTACGCGCGGACGACGCAGATGGATCCGATCATTGCCGACTTGAATCAAACGCTTGATCGCTTGCTCGACCACCGTCGTCGAGTCGTTGCTGCTTTGGCGAGTCATCCGGTGGGAGATCGGCGCGATTACGTTGGCTATTCGAGCCCGCATCCAGACTGGTTCGCTGAACGCCAAGTTGCCATGCAGGAATTGGCAAGTGTGGAGCAAGAGCTCCACATCGTTCTCGAGCAAACTGCCGTGCTTCGACGTGCGCAACGATTCCTGCCCATTTTGGATCCTGTCTATCCGATTGGGATGGGTTCCTCGACGGCGTTTGGCGTTGATACCGATTTATATGCAGCAAGCCGAGCCGATAGTGCTTGGCAGACGGAACTGCGGTCGATCGATGCTGAGATCGCAGATCGTCACCGGCACGTCAATGAAATCGACCAACGAATTCGTGGTCTACAAACGCACCGATCCACAGCACGCGTTTATCGGGCGACTCCATCGACGAATGACATCACACGGCTGCAGCGCCGCCGCGAAGAGCTGATCGCGGAATTGAACCGTTGTCGACCGTTGGCACGACCGGAATCCTCGCTCTCGGAGCTTGCAAGCCGTTGGTTGGTGCGACTTTCCAATGGGCGTCACCGCCTCCTGCGTTGGTCGACGGTGCCGATCGCGACGGACCGCTATACCACGTTGGCAGCGGAAATCGATTCATCGGGCAATCCAGAGAACGCGCCAGGCCGTAGCGTCCACGTGTCGATCGATAATGTTGACGATCGCAACGTTTCCGCCGCGACCCGCGCCGTTGCTGCGTTAGCGGTTCGCTTAGCCGCCGGCGAGCTGTTGGGGAGAATGGGGCACGCGATTCCGCTGGTGCTGGAAACCCATCGCGAACTTTTCGCCGAGCACTCGCCTCAGCAGTATCCAGATGACCTCAACGGCAACCGGGCCTTTCAGCAATGGACCTGCGAAGGGATGAGTGGCGACAGCATCGCCTCGGCGCTGGCTGATTATTCCGCAGCAGGTCGGCAGCTGCTGATTTTGACCGAACACACCAAACTGGCAAACCACCTACAACGTTGCGGTGCCCGTCACTTTGCACTCCACACCCAACGAATCGTGCATCCGCATCGTCCAATGTGGCGTGGGGGACAACGTCAAGACAGCTACACCGGTCCTCACCCCATCAGTATGGACGGTACGCCGAGTGGCCAGCCTAGTTGCGAGCACGACATGAACTGGACCGAAGCTGGAGCGGTCAATCGCGAGTTCGATCAAGCATGGCGTCAGAGCGCCGGTCTACGCACGCAGACGCACGACGACGCCCATGCGACGGATATTCCCGCAGCCGGAGCCGCCTATCGCGATGGATACTATTACGCAGACCAGAGCTCGACGGTCGCGGCATCATCGACCAGCACTCCCGCTCAGCCAGCCTACGGCGGCGATGTGGCTCAGAGTCTGACGGCCCGACATCATGGTGCGGCGCTCAGCGACGTCGATGATGTTCCGTTCTTCTTGACTGTCGACAGTCCGATTGACGCGGCGCCCTCGATTGACGCCGTGGCTGCCCAACGCCTGCGTCGGATTGGAATCTCACACATCACGCATCTGATGAATCAAGATAGCAATCGCCTCGCCGATACCCTCGGGTTGGCGGGCGTTGATGCTCGAACGATCCGCCGGTGGCAAGCCGAATGCCGATTGATGTGCCGCGTTCCTCAACTCCGCGGTTTTGATGCTCGCGTCTTGGTGGGATGCGGGATCACCGATCCGGCCCAACTCGCGGCCATCCATCCGACGGACTTGCTCGATCGCGTCAAAACATTCCTTGCGACCGAACGCGGTCAACGAATTTTGTTGTCCGGTACCAGTTATGAATTGTCTCGGATCACGAGTTGGATCGCCTCGGCCAATGACAGCGTCCACACGAGTTTTCGCAATCGTACGGTCGACGGACGCCGCGTGCGAACGCGAGTCGTCCGCGAAGAATCGGAGCTGCCGCGACGCAGTGCCAACGCTACAGTGCGAACCAACCATGTGGAGCACGACGAAGACGTCTATCTCACTGACGATGATTTTGATCAGGAGCGATATGAGGTTCAGGTCGAACGCCGCGCGGATCAAATTGTCGACGATCTCGATGAACTGACGCGTCAATATGATGCGGGGAGTGACTCGCAGGACCGCACTGGGGCGGCGAGAAATCACCGAGATCGATCCGCCCCGCCGAAATCGACTGCTCCGCGTCCTGCATCCTATCGGATGAATAGTGAAGCGAAAACGCGAACGCGTCGTGCTGAGCGAAACATGCGACGCCAAACCGAGCGAAATCGAGCGTCGCAGGGCCAACGTGATACGCCCACCCAGATCGATCGCGAGGGGCGTGAGCAGACTCGTTCGATTCATCGCAATGAATCGTCAACCAAGACGACTCTCCGATTTTATCTGGAACGTGGTGATGATGTCGTTGATGCCCCGTCGATCGGTCCTCGAATGGCCGAACGATTGAACAAGATCGGGGTTGTCACCGTTGACGATTTACTGAACGCCGATGCTGCTGACATCGCGGAAAGCCTCAACCACCGTCGCATTGAAACAGACACTGTTATTCAATGGCAGCAGCAAACCACGCTCGTATGCCGAGTGCCGATGTTGCGAGGGCATGACGCTCAGTTCCTGGTGGCTGCTGGCGTCACTACAGCGGAGGTCTTGGCGAAGTGCGAAGCAGCCGAGCTGTTCGAATTGGTCGATGCGGTCGCCCAATCCACAGAGGGCAAAAGAATTGCACGCGGTGGTGCCTTGCCTGATTTGGTGGAGGTCAGTCAGTGGATTGAATGTGCCGCTCAGCACCGCCCCCTGCGAGCAGCGTAGGTATGTTGGGCTCCCCAGCTCGACGAGTTGCCTAAGCTTGTGGAGCCTCGCGTTGATCGGATCTCAGTCGTCCGATCGGCGTTGCGGTTGTTCGGTCTTCGCAACGATCCGCTTCGCGCGAGATCCGCATGCGATTTGTGGCTAGAACAGCCGTTGATAGCAGGCGAAGAAGAGCCATGCGTGCAGGGCGAGCAATACGGCGGCGAACATAGCACGCGACGAGAACAGACCGAGAGTGGCAAGTCCACACCCCAGTGCAGCGACAATCACCCCACCTTCGGGGAAATACTGTAGGCAGGCCAAACCACAGATGGCGACCCATGCCGATGCCCAGTTCGCCGCCCGCAGCACGCCCCATTCGGGATCAAAATCACGGCCTCGGGTCGCGACCGCCTGAGCATTAATGTCCGCAGCGGGATCGGGGGGCGATGCGGCAAAGGGACTGCCGTGGCGAACCGGCAAATCGTTTCCGCTGATATCTCTTGCTGTGCCATCACCTTCGAGCGTTTCGGGGACGCCGGGGTCGCTCGGACTGGGGCCCGGTGGGGATGGCGGTGGACTCATTGGCGGGCTGGATTCGTTTATCGAATTTTGCGACTGCAATCATGTTCTCTGACGCTCGAGACAGCTATCCTAGTACATCTTGCCGGGACTGTCTGGTTTACGCATGAGACAATTCTGGCAGAAACGTCGCTTCCACTCCGCCGCCGCCAAAATCCGCCCGTCTGATGTCGCAAAAATCGCCGCCCCACCCTGATCAACCAGCCTTCCAGTATCGCCAACCGATAGGATTGATTCTTTCGCTATTTGCATTGGCGGCCGCGGGGCTGGCTGCTAATGACGGGGCGGCTGCTGACGTGGCAGGGGCCGGTCCAACCCGGGCGGCCGTAGCGGAAGTGGCACCCGCATCCGACGAGCCCGCCGAGTCGATGTCTGCGATCCGCATCGAGCCCGAATGGCGGATCGATCTGTTTGCTGCCGAACCGGAAATTGCCAACATCGTCGCCTTCGATATCGATAATCGTGGACGCGTGTTCGTGTGTGAAACCTTTCGTCAAAATCGAGGCGTGACTGACAACCGTGCGCACGACGAGGCATGGGTACTCGCCGACCTCGCCGCAGAGACTGTTCAAGATCGCATTGATTACCACAAACGTTTGCTTGGCGAGGGTGCCACCGCCTATGCTCAGCAGGAGGATCGCATCCGTCGTTTGGTCGACGAGGACGGCGACGGGAGAGCGGACGCGAGCACTATTTTCGCCGATGGCTTCCATGCATTGGAGGAAGGTACCGGCGCCGGTGTGCTGGCTCACGGCAACGACGTGTACTACACATGCATCCCCAAACTTTGGCGGATGACTGATCTCGATGATGATGGCGTTGCCGACGAGAAAGCGGTGTTATCAGATGGTTACGGGGTGCGCGTCGCGTTTCGCGGCCATGACTTGCATGGTCTCACAATGGGTTACGACGGCCGCCTGTACTTTTCGATCGGTGACCGTGGATTTCATATCTCCACGCCCGACGGACGCGTGTTGTCTCATCCTGACCAGGGGGCTGTTTTTCGGTGCGAACTTGACGGCAGCGATTTGACGGTCTTTGCTCGGGGACTTCGCAACCCTCAGGAACTTGCATTCAATGATTATGGAGACTGGTTTTCGGTTGATAACAACAGCGACAGCGGCGATAAGGCTCGTATCGTGCAACTGCTTCGAGGCGGTGATAGTGGTTGGCGGATGTACTATCAGTACTTGCCCGATCGGGGCCCATTTGGCCGCCAAAAGATTTGGGAACCGCACCGCAACGACCAACCCGCCCACCTCGTGCCTCCGATCGCGAATTTCACCGACGGCCCCTCGGGACTGGCGTTTTATCCAGGCACCGGCTTTGGCGACACGCTGAAAAACCGGTTCTTGATCTGCGATTTTCGTGGCGGCCCGAGCAACAGCGGCATTCGGTCGTTCGAACTCAATCAGTCTGGCGCGTTCTACTCACTCGGCGAAAACGACCAGCCGCTATGGAATGTGCTCGCGACGGATGTTGCCTTTGGCCCCGGCGGCGAGCTCCTCGTTAGTGATTGGGTCGATGGCTGGGATGGGTTGGGCAAAGGGCGTATCTATCGTCTTACCGATCCAAGCCAAACGGACGCACCTGTTGTCGCTGAGGTTCGTGACATGTTAGCTGCGGGGGTAGCTGATGTTGCCGTGGGAGAATTGGCGTCACGTCTTGCGCACGCAGATCGGCGGGTACGGCTGGCCGCCCAGTGGGAGCTCGCCAAACGTGGCGAGGTCGAGCCCTTGATCGAAGTTGCTCTCAACAAGAAACTCGAGCCTCGCTTTCGGCTGCACGGCTATTGGGGGGCCGAGCATGCAGTGCGACTGAATGGTGAGCTGCGTGAGCGGGTGTTGACTGCACTGCGTGTTGGCCAACAAGACGCCAGTCCCTGGATTCGTGCCGCCGCCTGCAGTCTGGCCGCTGACCAAGCTGATACCGCTTCAATTCCCCAGCTAGTCACCGCCATTGAGGACAAGGATTCTCGCGTCTCCTACCACGCCATGATGGCGCTGGCCGATCTGCTGGCCGGTAATCAGCAGTCTTTCGCTGAGTTTGTGGGGCCGGCGATGGTCGCCGTGCAGGCGCGCATCGAAGAGAACGCCAATCAAGATCCTGCACTGCGTCACGCAGCGATCCGCTGCTTAGCAGCAGCAGCGGAGGACAACTGGTTAGTCAATCTACAGTCTCACCGGTCGGTAGACGTGCGGCGCGCTGCCGTGGCGGCGCTACGCAACCGCCGCAGCGAAAAGGTGGCGGAGTTTCTCTCCGACGCGGATACGTTGGTGATCGCGGAAGCTGCGATGGCGATTCACGATGCGCCGATTCCGGTGGCTCAAGAACGACTTGCCGAACTAATCAGCAAACCGGACCTGCCCATCGACTCGGAACCCTTGCTGCGGAGGGTGCTGTCGGCTGGTTTTCGGATCGGTACACCAGCCGCTGCTGCGGCGATTGCTGAGTTTGCTGCATCGGATCGTTCACCGGAGTGGGCGCGGATTGAAGCGATTGACTCACTTGCGGATTGGTCCGCCCCAGGCCCACTATGCCGTGTCACCAACAAATACAGTCCACTACCGCCTCGTCCAGTGGCCGAGCCACCACTGCTAGCGGGCAAAACGCGGGACACGACCACAGTGAAAGATTCCATCGCGAAGTCGGCGTTGACAAGCCGAATCGACGAACTGATGTTGGCCAGTGATGCGGTCCGCGAGAAAGCCATTGATGTCGGTTCGACACTAGGCATTGTGAAGATTGCTCCAAACCTCGTGAAGCGATTCACCAACAAGACCCTCAATCCAGCAACACGGGCAGCCGCATTGACGGCGTTGGCACGCCTGCAGCCCACACTGGCGATCGAACTTGCTCGTGAGATCGACCTGCAACAACCCAACCGGATCGTCCTGGCTAGTCTGAGTGTTCTTGGCCGGTATGATGCCGCAGCTTCGATTGAACGCCTGATTGTGGCTACCGGGAGTTCAAGTCAGCCGGTCCGTGGATTGGCCTGGGACCTGATCGCATCCAACGAATCGCCGCGAGCGGAACAGCATTTGGCGGTCGGACTTCAAAAGTATCTCAGCGGTGAACTGCCCAGCGACGTGCGACTCAATGTGGCCGAAGCAGCCCGTCGGCGTCTGCCTGCCTCAGCGGCCAAACTTGCGGAGCACGAGGAGAAATTGAAGGTCACCGAGCCGCTTGCTCCCTGGTTCGATGCGCTCGACGGGGGTGATGCCGACGCCGGCAAAGACCTCTTCTTCGGCAAAACAGAACTGTCCTGTGTTCGCTGTCACCAAGTCGATCGGGTGGGGGGGGAAGTCGGCCCGAGTCTGACGACGATCGGCAAAACGTTGGATCGACGTCAACTCCTCGAGGCGATTTGCTTGCCCAACGCACGGATCGCTGAAGGTTTTGAGACGGCTGTCATCGCCGATGAAGACGGGACTGTCTTCACCGGCATTGTCGCTGCCGAGACCGATGACTTGGTTGAGCTGATCGCAGCCGACGGGACACATCATCCCATTGAAAAGGAATTGATTGTAGCTCGTAAGAAAGGGCTATCGTCGATGCCTCTCGGGCTCGCCGATTTGATTTCTGCCCGAGAGCTTCGTGACCTGGTGGCCTATCTGGCGAGTTTACAAATTGATCCTCGGGGCGAATCCGAAGTCGAGTGAGCTAACGTGGTTGTGAAGCTGCGGGGTGATCGCCCCGCTTGCTTGGCTGCCGCGGCCCACCGGCAATTGCGTCCAACGAGCTTCTGGGGATCCCTAAGTGTTTTCAGACAGCTCGTCTCGGAGGACGCCCATCGTTTCATGTTGCCGCTTCAACACGAACTGCCTGGCGATTTCCGTTTTTGCTTTCGCCGCGGTGAAGTCGCGTGCCATGGCGAGGACTGCGGCTGGGACCGCGGCGGCTTCCGAGTCGACGTCGAGATCGAACAGCCAGTCGCCTAAGCCGATGTCTCGCCACATGATTCCTTTGCTGGTTTGTTCAGCGAAACGGCATACGATCGCGGGAATCCCGTTGCCCACAGCCATGATAGGTGAGTGCATCTCACTGCCAAACAACCCAGCGCTGCGAACGTAGACGCTCAGGGCTTCATCGGTCAGCCAATAGTTTTCACGCCAGACAACTCGTGGCTTCACATCGGTGGGCAACTTGTCGTAGAGGTACTTTTTTCCTACCGCCATTTGGGTCATGTCTTCGGGGCACAGCAGCACCTTCAAATCCGTTTCGCGGACGACTCGCTCGATCGCTTCACGAATCGGTGCGTGATCGTGCTCCGCCATTTCTTCGTTGCGAGCGACGCGCTTGGGGTCGCTCTTGCGATGGTCACCGGGGATCGTCCAATACGGTGTGTAGCGAAGCCGCGACAGACAGCAGAGGAATTTACCAGTTTCAAGCCCATTGCTCGCGAGAAACTTTTCCGCCGCCTGGTCATTGCGTAGATCGCAGGCGAATGCGCCGTCGGGGCCGAATTCCATTACCGGGCATGTTACACCCTCGTCTCTGGCGAGTTGCAGGGATACCGAGTCGCGAAAGAAAACGAAGTCCGCTTGGCTAAGTAAATCGGGGCCGTTTCCCGACAGAAATGAGCCGTGGGTGATCCCGTAGACGCCGAAGGGTTTGCCGACATGCTTGACAAACGCCGCGACGTCTTTGGCTGCGACGAGGGAGGGACCCGAACCGTGCAATAGAAAGTCCGTCTCGGCAATTGCCGCTTGCAGTTCGGCGTTGGAGGCCGTGCCTTGCGAGCCGATCGATCCTTTGACAATCTTGAGCTGTGGAAACCGAACGTGTTCCATCGCCGCGACTTCGTCGGTGAGGTTACCTGACGCCCAGAGTGTCACCGTGGCGTCAGGCAGGTGCTTTTCCAACAGGGCCAAGACGCCAGGGGTGTGGGCGATATCGCCGATATTCACGCACTGCCAAGACGATCGCAGTAATATTCGTGGTGAGCGTGGCGGGCTGCCAGCAGGTAATGCATTGGCAATAGCAGCGGCTAGGGAGGCTGCGGTGCATTGAGCTAAAAATTGTCGACGCTGCATGTCGTTGCCTGCGATACTTGGCCGTGGGATGGATTGAAATAGTTCTTCGTTCGACTGCCGGAGCGGATGACCTCTTCGCCGCGATTGCATTGAGATCGAATCAATTCAAATGGAAGTCTGCAAGGGTCCCATCATAACAGCAAAATGACGCACCGTTTCAGGCAGGGTTCCGACCACCGGCGGTCGTGCACGATTCGTGCAGAATGCGTGAACGGCGTGTTCGGAGGTGGATAGATCGGGGGCAAGTAGTGGATTTCTACATGTGAGCGATGGAGCGTCGCCATCCTGAACACCCAGGTGCGTCGCAATCGCGATGTGAGTTGACGCCGACTCCGCTTCCACATCAAGGACCCGAGGGCGCCGCCCGTAATCGCCGCCCGAGATTACTGGCGGAGTTCATGTCGGTAGTAGGTTTCCAAACACAAGGTCGCCATCGCGGTGGTGTAAACAGTGCCACCGTAACCGCCCCATAAACTCGTGTCCGGCCAGCTGCCGTCGCTACGCTGGGTGGCCAGTAAACGCTTTTTCATCGCTGCGTTCCAGGTCTGCCATGCATCGTCTTGACGCTGGTGCAAGGCGAGTGACGCGTAATACCAAAAATAATAGTTGTCAGGTCCTACCTGTTGGCCTGGGAGTGATGCCAGCAACACCGCTTCGGCCTCGCTGATCGCGTCCTCTGACACCTGTTCGCCCAGCAGCAGGCGTACGGCGAGAGCTTCGGCAGTCATGGTAGGTGTGGTGCGTTCGCCGGGTCGGTAGCTTGCCAAGCCACCTGCTCGGCCACTTCGCACGGTGGTGAGAAAACGTTCCACGCCGCGTTGCATCGACTCCTGATCATCGAGTGCACCCGCTCGCTGCGCGCCATCAATCAACAAGGCTTGCCAGCCAAGCTGACTGAGGTCTCCGGTATCGCCGCGGGTGTACCGCCATCCGCCTGTGATCGGATGCTGAGTCGATTTGGAGTACGCGATTGCTCGGCGGGTTGCTTCAATGGCAGCGGGGTCTTGAGTCATCACGGCAGCTTCGGCCAGAGACAGCGATGCCATGGCGTGACAGTAGTGGGCGGCGTATACCGACGCGTCTCCAGCTAGGGATCCATCATCGCGTTGTCGACCAAGCAGGTAGACCAGGCCGCGATACACCGACTCCGTGTATTCGCCGGATTGATGGGTATTGCCTGCACCGAGTAACGCGAGCAGGGCAAGGCCGGTGAGCCCCGTTTCGGCTCGCTTTCCGGCTCCACCGCGTTGCAAGCCGAGCGGCGCACGCTCGCGGCCGGCACCGCTAGAGAGCGGATCCCACGCGCCGCTAGCACGCTGGTGTTCGGTCAAGTAACGCAGCGCTGCGGCGACGGCGGCTTCGGTGCTGGCATCGCCACCGGTCGCCTCGATCGCCTCAGTCTTGGCGGCTCCCTGCCGCGCTGCAAAATCAGAGTCCATCTCCCCTGGAACCAAACCTCTTTCTGCGGCAGCTGTATCCGTATCGTCGGCCAGTGCATCCACGGACGCCGAATTGGCCGCGACCTGTTCCGCCGGTGGTTGTGGAGGATTTTCGACGGCAGGTTCTTCCGGGGGTGCGGCGAGTGTTTCGGTCAACCATTCCCCCAGCGCGTCGTCGAGTTCACGGCCGGGATCGGAGGAAGTGCGAAGGGTTGCCGACGCGAGCGAGGTGGGCATCAGGTTGCGAATCGATTCCGCAACTGGGGAGGCGGGCGATTCCTCCTCGGGCTCACTCTGTTGGACCGGCGCGGGCTCGCTCAGCTCCACAATCGGACGTGCGAGCACGAGTGGAGTGAGCGACGGCGTACTTTCGTCGGTAGGCAAGTCACCCGCATTTTCCTCTGCGGCCGTATCCACCGAAGTGAGATTGGGATCGAACACCGCCACGGACACTTGGCTACTTCCCTTCTGGACGTCCTGTTCGTCGCTGGGGCCGCCGCCGGAGAAGAACATTGACAGACGCGGGACGTAGACAAGCTGGACGCCGTGAAGTCCGATTGATACCAACAGACAGATGATTGCTGCGGCCCGTCCGCTACTCTTGCGGCGGCGCAACAGCATCACGGTCGCCACCAGCAAGCCGACGGCGAGCAACGCAATCAACCGCACAGCGGTCGGGTTATGCCAAAACAAATCCCGATTGAGAAACGGAGTATTCACGTCGATCGCTCGCTACCTCCGCTTAGTTGCCACCCCGATTTGTTCGACACCCGATGCCCGGACCATCTGCAAGACTCCGGCAACCTGTCCATAGGGAATGGTGTCATCGGCGCGAACTGCGACCTTGAGTGCGGGGTAGCTACTGTGCTGGGAACGCAAGACATTCGTGAGCTGATCAGGGGAAACGGTGGCGCCATCGAGCGTGAGTGTGCCTTCAGCGGTGAACTCGACGATGCGCTCATCAGGTAGGCGCGCCATCGAGTTCATCTGTCCGACACTCGGCACATTGACTTGCAGATGGCTCTCGCCATTGTCGAGTTTGCTTCCGACCATGAAAAAAATCACAAGCAGGAAAACGACATCAATCATCGGCGTGAGGTTGATCGTCGCCGTCTCGGGATTGGAGCGTCGAATCATCTACGCGGCCTTGCGTTTGCGTGGTGCGCGGGCTGCACCGGAGTTTTCAAGTCCCTCGGCAGAAATGCAATCGATCACGCGCTGGCAGAGCTTGTCGATCTCACCAAGGTAACGATCCGATTTGGCACTGAAATACATATACGCCAGATATGCAGGAATTGCCACGCTCAACCCGCCAGCGGTGGTCATCAGAGCGGTGCTAATCCCAGCGGCGAGCAAGTCACTCTGCCCACCGCTTTGGGACCCCAAGTTCTCGAATGCTTCAATCATGCCTAAAACCGTGCCCAGCAATCCGATCAACGGTGTCACATTGCTGATCGCATGGAAGACGCGCAGAAAACGGCGCAATGAATCCCCCACTCGGTCACCCGCATCAATAACGGCTTGTTCGATCTCCATCATCGGCCGTCCCCAACGCCGCACTGCAGCATGAAAGACCTCTGCGACGGGACAGTCAAACTCGTCACAGATTGACGTTGCTTCCTCGTAGCTCAGTTGGCCGTCCTCAACACATTCCGTGAAGCGTCGTACGAAGGGCTTGGGGATCACGCGGGACCGTCGCAAGGCAACGGTGCGTTCCAGAGAGAGGCCGATCACGATTAATGACGCCACTGCCAGCGGGATCATCAGCCAACCGCCTTCGCTGATTTTGCGGATCATGGCGGGCATCTCCCAAGAGGACGCCTCCTCTTCTGCCGCTGGCTCGGCTTCAGGCTCTGCAGGGGCTGCCGGAATCGAAAACTGATTGGCCGTCGCTGGTCCTGACTGCGGTGCCGCGGCGATACGTGCTGCAGGACCGGCGGAAGCGTCGAAGCCTCCTGTGCTGGAAAACCCGTTGGATTGGTAGTTGTTGGAGAAACCGCCTTGATTGTAACCGTATGGCGGCCCGGATCTCTGCGCCTGCGCAGACGCGGTCGTGGCTGCTGCGGTAATCGCCATGGCCACGACGACCGCCACGCGGCAACGCGCGATCCATGGCGTGCGATCGGCCAACAGCTGGAAGCATCGAGGATTGATCATCGTCGTATCGTGCCTGTGGACGAAGTACCGTCGGTCGTCAGGGCTGCCAAGCGACGACGAGCGCCGCCTGCGTGTGGCGAGTCACCGAACCGGCTAACGAGTGCGGAATAACATATGGTGGCCTCGCGTGTCCTCCCCAATTGCTCAAACGATTTTCCAGCCTGCACGAGTGCGGCGGCCGTCCACTGATCACAATCACCAATCGCCTCGACTTGACGGTATGCTGCGATCGCGTCAGAGAACTTTTCTTGCATGAAGTAGGTCTCGCCAATCATCCACTGAGCGCGACCGCGCAAATTCGTATCGGCGCCGCTTGATCGCACGATTTGCTCGAGCAACGCTCGGCCGCGATCAAAACGTAACTGGCGAATTTCGAGATTCGCCGTCAATAAATTCGTCATGGCGACGCCTCCGGACGACTTTCCGTCACGTTCGGACTGCATCGCAACGGCTCGGGCGGCGGCAATCCGGATGTCAGCTTGGGTGATTGATCCTACCTCCGCTGCCGTTTCCGCCAATCTCAACAGTGTGGCGAAGTCTTCGGCACCACCTTCATCGACGATACGCTCCCAGAGTTTTAACGATTGTTTCGTTTTCCCACTTTGCAGTAGTGCTTCAGCGAACAGCCGTTCGACGTGCAAAGATCTTCCGCGGGCAGCGGCTTCTTCTTTGGCTATCTCTGTGTTTTGACGTTCACCCAGCCCGGGTTCGTCCTCGGCTGCCATCGCCAACATCGACCACTGGCCAGTGCGTCCCGCCCAGCGACAGGCTGCCTCACGAACGGCACCGGTGATCAATTTTCCTGACTTTTCTTGCATCGTCGCGCCCAGGCTGCCTGGGCTACGGTCGTTCTCATCGCTTGCCGACATCCATTTCATCGCCACCCGCTGAGCCGCTGCATCGTGACCGCTCTGCTGCAATTGCTCGAGTACCCCCGTCGCGACTTGTCCTTGCTCATCGATGAGCGCGAGGGCTGTGGCATAGGCAATCTCGGACTCCGGATCGCCAGCAATTGCTGAGGCTAATAGACCGGACTGCAGCACGTCGAGATTGCCGGCGGCGATGGGTGACATGAGTACGTATTCATGGCGTTTGATTAAGTACATCCGTATCGATTCGGACGGATCGGTGTGCGATGCACATGCGGTCTTGATGGATTCACATGCCGCCGATGTACGAGGATGCGCCCTTAATAATTCAGCGCGAGTGGACTCCGCACCGTCGAGATCATGCAAGCGAGTAAGGCAGTTGATTTTCAGCAAAAACGCCGAGGGAGCATCGGAATGCTTGGGGTGATGTTCCAGAAAGTCTTCGACGGCTACGAGTGATTTTTCGAGATGGTCGGGTTTACCACTTTCGTCGGCGGCCATGACGAGGGTCCACGCGTAGCCCAGCCGCGCCGTGGCGATTTCCGCTCCAACCTGACGCGAGGCGTGCTTTTCGTACATCTCGATAGCAAGCCGGTAAGCTTTGCCGGCAGTCAGTTTATCGTTGTTGTCGAGTGCACCAGCGGCAACAGCGAGCAGCGTATCTCCGGTTCGGCTGATGATCGCGGGGTCCACTGCCGATTCTGCCGCGAGGGTCGACCAGCGTAGGGCGTCGGCATGGCGACCATTTGCGGTGAGCGAGGAAGCCGACGCATTCCAAATCACAGCCGCTTTTTCTGCCGGCAGATTCTCGGGGGCACTGCCGACGAGTCGCTCACAAATTGCCGACGCAGTATGATAGGTTTCCGCGGCTTCATCGCGTCGCTGTTCCTGCTCGCACCGTCGTGCAATGCGCACAACTGCGGCCAGCGTGCGCAGGGTCGGCTCATCGCGAAGGTCCAGCCCTGATACTGCCGCAATCGCTGCGTCGAGATCACCCCCTTCCACGGCTTCCTGCAAGCTAACGCTGGCCGACGAACCAGGGACTTCCGTTGTACCAGCTTGCGCGGGCGTTGGTATCGACATCGCTAGAGCAAGCGCAGCGCCTAGGACCACACCACGCCGTCTAGGCACAATACAACAAGCCATCGTGCAGGCATGCGTCATCCGGACTGTTGGAGTACAGCCGGGATGACTGCGCCGGAGAATGTTGTCGTGATTGTGCGTCGAGTGGTCCGTTCGCGCCATCGTGGGGTTCCGCCGATTGAGAAGAAGTCTAGCGTCTGTTAGCAGCCTGTTGAGTTAATTGCTTTCGCCATTCGAATGCACAAATACGAACCCGGAGCGTAAGCGAGCGAGGAGCTACAACTCCTCGCTGACGCATCGGGTTAGTAAATTAACAGGCAGTTAGCTCAGGCAGCAGCTCGAGCAGCTGCTGCGTAGAACGATCCAATCGCTTCGACCACGCGGCGCTGTTCGGCTTCTGTCAGGGTTGGGAACACAGGGAGGTTGAGTACCTCACGGCTAGCCCGCTCTGTTTCCACCAAGCCGTTGTGACGGAACTCCAAATCCTGAAAACACTCTTGCTCGTGCATCGGAACGGGGTAGTAGATCTCCGAGCCGATGTTGCGTTCGGATAGGTAGCTACGCAATTCGTCGCGACGTCCGCTTCCAATGCGAAGTGCGTATTGGTTCCAGACATGGAAAGCGTTTTCGTCACGGACGGGGAGCGTGATTGCATCGGCGCCAATCACGCCAGCATTTTGGAGCAGTCGATCATATCGTGCGGCGACTTCTGTGCGGGCGTCGATGGCGTCACCGAGATAGCGCAGCTTGACACGCAGTACAGCGGCTTGGAACGTATCGAGCCGACTGTTGATGCCGACGACCTGGTGGTAGTAGCGAGGACGCATGCCGTGGCCGGCAAACAACCGCAAGCGATCGGCCAGGCCCGCATCACTCGCCGTAATCATCCCGCCGTCGCCCATGCCGCCAAGATTTTTGGTCGGATAGAAACTGAAGCAGCCCACTGCTCCCCAGCTTCCAGCAGGACGAGAGTGATATGCCGCGCCAATGGCTTGAGCGGCGTCTTCCACAACAGGAATGTTGTGCTCTCCCGCGATTTGGCAAATGCGGTCGATCTCCGCGCATTGGCCAAATAGGTGCACGGGAATGATGGCCTTGGTCGTGGGACTGATCAATGATTCAACGGACTCGGGATCCACATTGAACGTTCCCGGCAGAATGTCGGCAAACACCGGCGTTGCACCGAGCCGAGTGATGCAGCTCACCGAAGCGAAAAAGGTGAACGAGGGTACGATGACTTCGTCGCCAGGGCCGATATTTAAAGCCATCAAGGCGAGCAGCAACGCGTCACTGCCCGAGGCACAGCCGATCGCGTTGGGAACTTGGCAATATCCCGCCAATTCGCTCTCGAGTTCAGTCACGTCGGGTCCGAATAGGAATCGACCGCTATCGAGTACATCGGTCAGCGCTTCGATGAATTCCTCGCGATGTGGCCCGTTGTCGCGGTTGACATCGAGAAGCGGAACACCGGCTTGGTTAGGTTGGGTTGGGGGCTGTTGGGCCATGAGAGATATCATCCGTGAAATTGAGCGAGAAAAACCCGAAATTCCATTTTCGGCTTGCTCCAGCGACTGCGGTAGCCGTGAGCACTCAAGATCATATGTACGAATCTCTGACCTCATGGGTCAAGAGAAAAACTAACCAACCCGAGGCCACTCCGAAGTTCTGAGTGCCAGCAGCAGAGGCACTCGACGATCGCTCTGCCCCGTCGTGGTACCGCGGCGGCAATCGAGCACGGTTGATTCATCGGATATCCGTCGTTTTAATGCTCTCAGTCGCGAATCTCCTCGAGATGGTCCCGGATTCATTTGTTCACACACCTTCGGATTTCATGACATGCCGATTCGAACTGTCTGTTTGATTTCGCTCCTGATGGCGCCCATGGTCGCCGATGCTCAGCTGCCCGACGATTCTCCGCGAATGTCGCCGTTAGTCCGGGTGATTGCAAAGGTTGAGCCCGCGGTCGTGGCGTTGTTTATCCCTGCGGCCGATAATCCGCAGCATTTCTCATCTGGTAGTGCGACCATCGTTCACGCTGACGGATACGCAATTACGAATAATCACGTTGTCACGGGCGAGAGTGGATACGCGGTTTTGCGAGGCAAACCAGTGCGATTCCGCGTCGTTGGCCGCTCCCCCGAGAAGGACCTCGCCGTGATCCGGCTCCGTGACCATCAAGGTGAGCTACCCGTCGTCCCGATGGGCCACAGTCATGATGTCATGAACGGGGAGATGGTCGCAGTCGTCGGCAATCCGGGCGGCCGCGGCACCACGGTCACTTCCGGTATTGTGAGCTCAAAGGGAACGCAGCTCAGCGCGCCGAGTGCCTTGTGGGCAACCCAGCACGACTCGCGCTTTCGCGATGATTACATCCAGTATGACGCTGCCACCAATCGGGGCAATTCAGGCGGGGCGTTGATCAACATGGACGGTGAGTTGATCGGTGTGGTCGCCGCACTGATCCCAACGGAACAGAATTCGAGCTTCGCGATCCCGATTGACCGAGTCAGATTGCTGCTCGAACGCATTGTTGAGCCTGAGTTGATGCATCAACGCCACGTTGGCGTGCAACTCAATCCGCTAGCAGATTGGGCCATCATCACCGCCGTCGATTCTGACTCACCCGCTCAGCAGGCGGGGATCCATACCGGTGATGTGATCACGAAAGTGAACGGTCGCCAGCTCAAGAATCCCGCAGATTGGTTGTGGATGCTCAACGAAACGCTACCCCACGGCAAGTCGATCAACCTGATCGTCCGCCGTGAGAAAGAATCGCTGCCGATTGAATTGACTCCACGGAAACTCGCGGCGATGCAGTCGAGCAACCCGCCGGCGGACGAATCCCAAATCGAACCTGGTTTGGATTTCGCGTTCTATGACGGCAAGTTCAAACTGCTGCCTGAATTTGAGAAGTTAACAGTGTCGCGATCCGGGACCGTCGAAACGATCGACCTGGAGCAAATCCAAGGCGACCAGGAAGACTATTTTGCGGTCAGGCTCAGCGGATTTCTGAAAATCGATCAGGCGGGTCTGTATCGCCTGAGTTTGACATCGGACGATGGCAGTCGATTGTGGCTCAACGATGAACTATTCATTGACCACGACGGCAATCATCCAGCGATGACACTTAGCCGGCTGGCTCGCATGGCGCCGGGACTACACCCGCTCGAAATCGAGTACTTTGAGGGCTACGGCGCGAACGTGTTGGAGCTGAAACTGGAACGAATCGATGGCGAAGCCTCCGGGGAAACGACGCCGTTATTCAAGCGGGCTGTGCCGTGAGCTACCGCTTTGGTTTCGACAGATGATCACAAAGATCGGCTATTTCAGAGGGCGGAACGTAAGCATCCGACCTCAGCGAAGTTCATGATGGTTTTGTGTGGATGATTTGCAGGCATCTCGCCCGTATCATTCCAATTCTGCGGGCGTGCTTACTTTGCTGCGATCGAACGCAATTCGTCGAGTTCGACACTCAAGCGGTGGCGGAGTGGGCTTTCGTCACGCAGCTCGTTTTCCAGCAGGTCTTCAGCTTGATCGAATGTTTCCTCGGTTGGGTTGGGTGCCGAAACGAGTTCCCGAAACATGCTTTCAACGGTGGATTCAGTTAACACGATACAACTTTCTGAGGCGAGGACACTGGGAAGGGGTGAGAGGCATTAGCGACTGTGCAAATTCATGCGACTGAGCATCGCCAGCCTTCCCATCATAGGGCGAGATTCAGTGCCGACAAGTCCTTCGCGTGGGTGGAGCGGTAAGGTTGCTCAGTCCCACCACCACTGACCGGATTGTAGGTTTTTCGGCCCCGCAGTGTTCATCATTTTCTCGTTATCGCCAGTTTCATCGACTTCCATGTGCTCGCTGTTGAGCGCCACTCGCGGCTGAACACTGACGCCACCACCCAAGGGTGTCATCAAGGTGTTGCCACGCCAGATCGCATTGACGGCAGTTTCGACTTGTTCTGGGGCTGTGTAGGTCTCGACTGGGAGTTTCGCCTCGTCACCCAGAACCGGCATCGTCCAATCGGCCTGTGCGTAAAAATCTTGCTCTTGAATGTAGGCCGCGGCAATGGCCAAATCGATAAGTTGCTGTAGCTCTGCGTAGACTCGGACGCGGCTCGCGATCAGGGGGTATTTGTCCGTGAACTCCTTGGTAAACGCTTGGCTGGCTCGGTTCGTACGCCCAGCGGTGACGCGTTGGCCGTTGCCCATAACCCGTTCGCCTTCGCCCACCAGCTGCACGCCACGCTCATTGATTCGCATTGCCAAATGATCTTCGCTGACCGAGACGCCATCGTAATTGGGCTGAAAATACCACCGTTCCATGGAGTTCGCTGCCACGGTTTGAGGGCTGGTCCGGGAGACGTAACTCCGGACGGGGACGGGGAGTTGTTCCAGTCCGATACCGATCAATTTCATGCGATAGTCAGCTTCGACGAGGACGCGAGCAAAATGCGTTGCCGCGGGAATGCCTTCGATCGTCACGGTCTGCAAACCCAGGTTTTGCTTGAGTCCTTGGACTAAACGCATCGTATCGCCTGGGTTGGCCTGGCCGCCCATGGCACGCAAAAATTTCTGCATGCGGGCGAGGCCTTCTGGGGTGGGGTCAATGGAGACTGAGATAACGCGGGTCGGTGGGGTCGCGGGGGCGTAGGCGCGAAGGGCCGTCGCCAGATCTTCGAGCAATATGGTAGGACGCCCCGTATGGATCCCGACAAATCGATCCGTGGGATCGGCCACAAAGCCTTCGGCGGGACCGGCAATGACGATGTCTTGGGTGTCAGGGTAATAGAATACGTACTGAACGCTGGTTAAACCAGCGACAGCAAGCATGTCATCGCTGAGCGGACGGTCGGACTGTATGTGCTCGTCAATCACCTTCTCCAGACGATTGAGTGAAACTTTGCGTAATTCGCTGCGTTTCATCACATCCTCGACCTCGGCGGCGCGAAGGGCCTGCATCAAACGCTGCCGCGCCAATCGAGGATCGACCACTCGCATCTTCAAGACGCCATTGGCATCCACGTCGACCCCCGCGATCGGCTGACCAATGGTAACGTTGTTCCCCCCGGTGTTTGTACCGTTATTATTGGTTCCATTATCATTGTTGGCGATTGCTGCGGTTGCAAACACAAGCGTCAACATCCAAGAGAGGACCAGGGGCATCGAAATGCGAAGTCGAGATTGGTCACGAAGGAATCGCATCGGGGGACTCTTGCAGAAAAGTGAAAGGCATCGAATGGGAGGAAAAGGCGCGGGTTTGTCCAGCTACCCCGTGCTATGTTAGTTAGTATCGGCCGCGAACTCAACGGAATTTCTGAGGCCGCAATCATTTCCCCAACGTTGTTTGGCCGTGCCTCGAAGCAGAAACAATCGAAAACGACGCTCCCCGGCGATCGTCGGGAAATCTCAATCAAAGATTTCCCCCCAGTCAGCCCACGATCGTGCTCTCGCCAACCCCCGTCAGGACCGACGCAGTTCACCTCACTCTGCGGTTAAGGAAGATGTGAAGCGCCGCAATGCATCCATGGACACGTTGCGTGGGCTGGCGATTGTGATGATGGTCACCGACCATGTGGCTGGACTATTGCTAGGCCATTCGATCGTCGATTCGCCCATCCGTTTAGCAATGCGGCTGTCGATGCCTCTATTTTGCGTGTTGATGGGGTATTACCTGCCAACTCGCGAGACCTGGCGAGCACGTCGGTTTGCTGAGATCGCGGTCACGGCGGTAATCGTCAACCTGGTATTCTACCCCACCTATGGTTGTCTCGACATTCTATGCAGTCTGCTGATTGCCGGCGTGGTCGGCGTTGTCAGCGGACGGTTTTTTCCAATTTTTGTTTCCGCTGCACTGCTCTACCCAGTGGATCCGAGCGATGGTTGGCCCAGTGGCGGACCGATGGATTTTCCACTCTCGATCGTGCTCAGCTTTGTCGCTCTGGGCAGCCTGCATGCTCGCTACGGTGTTAAATGGGCCTGTTGGATCGCAGCCGCATTAACTGTCTTCTATTTACCAGCGACATCGTTAACCCCCGGCAGCGTGTCGCCGCTGCTATTTCTGTTTATTCTGCCGGCTACCGCTCTCCTGGCGTTGGCGGAGCGGTTTCCCTCTGTCTCCATCCCGGGACTGCAGTGGCTGGGTCGGAATCCGTTGAAGTCGTATGCAGTTCAGTACTACGTGATTTTCGCTCTCTCCTATGCCATCTCGAGGCTGTCCGGTTAGACGAAGCCTAATTCAGACAGCTTTCCCACACCCTACGGCTTTCCCCGCCCGCGTGATTGACCCCTGTGAGGGTTAAGAATTCACGAAATGGGCATGGGAATCTTCACGGATCCTACCTTGAGACGCTAGCGTATGTGACTCTGAGATGGAGCCAATTTTCCCCCGCAAGCAGAAGCCGATGACCCCTGAAGATATTGACGCCTCCGCCCCTGAAACGTCCCATCCTCGATTCGATGCGTCGGATGTCTACGAAGACGTGCCTGATGAAATCGAAGCCTCGTTGGATGAACACGACGAGGAACTGACGTCACCTAGCCTGACGGATGAACTCGAAACGCAGGCGTCGGTTCCGATGGAAAGCGAGACGACTTCCCCTGATGCAGGGGGAGACTCGCGATTCCAACCGGCGGGCAGTGATGATGAACTCGTCGATCTGCAACAGCCTTTTGTCGGGCGCTGGAACTCCCTCATCAGTACCACGAACTGGGAAAAAGGGCGCATCATCAGTCAATGGCGAACCGCTTTAATGGAAGCGGGCGCGCCGGTAACCGATTATTCCGATGAAGCCTGGGCTTCCCGTGTCGGTGGTGTCACGTCGCCCCACGTTGGTCGTCTGCGTCGAGTCCACGATCGCTTCAGCGAGCAAGCCGAAACCTATCCGAAGTTGTACTGGAGCCACTTCCTCGCGGCACTTGATTGGGATGACGCGGCGCTCTGGTTACAAGGCGCCGTCGAGGAAAAGTGGTCGGTATCGGCAATGCGTGAGCAGCGTTGGAAGGCTAACGGTGCGATTGAATCGGATCGGCCCGGCGCCAGCCAAATCGTCGAGGTGGACCTTGATGAGGACACGCCCGACCTCGGCACCGCACCTGCACAAGGCGGCAGTTCAACGCGAGACTACGATGGAGACACTGACGGCGTCGCGTCGGGTCCCGCTTATGAGGCTCCTGATTTCGGCGACGAATCGGAACTCGCGGCCCTACCCGAAGGCAACCATATGAACGACGCCAACGGTGCCGAAGGAGGCGGCGGGGTGGCGGTCGCCGAAAACGGAACTCCTTCCCCGCTGCAGCCATTTGCGGGCTTGCCAGCCCTGCCGGATGACTTGGCCGACGTGATCGAGTCACTGAAACTATCGATATTGCGTCACAAAACGGCCGGTTTCGAAGACGTCAGTGCCGATGCGATCCGGAGCTACCTCAACGCCGTCGCGCTACTGCTCGAGTCGTAAGGGATTGTCGATCGACGGGTCCGCCCGCCATGACGGCTCTACGCGAGTTCGCATCCGCAGAGCCGTTGCGGTCCGCGTGGACGGTTGCAGCCCTCCGGCTACAATGGTCACATCGGTCGGCCACGATTGGTCAGCGTGTGATCGCTTGCATGGCTCGCATAGCCGAAGTCCGGTTGGGAAAACTCTGCACCCGGAACGTTCGTAGCGGCAGGGTCGACTTACGTACCTCTTGGACGGTTTCGGGCGAGGACGTCATGATGACCTTGCTGCCTGAGATCACCACGTAATGGACTTGATTTTCTACAGGGTCGGTCCAGTGCAGCGACGAGAGATGTACAGAGAGTTCTCGTTCCAATGCCGCGTAATCATTACCAAGCTGATTCTCGAAAAGGGGTGGCACCGGGTTGGCTTGATTTTGTTCAGCGTCGTTGCTCTCGACCAGAAACTCGAGAGGTTGCATACGCGACGCCTCGCGAATGCATGCGAACAACTCCTCACGATGTTTACGCGCCATCCAGTGGATCACGCCCCACGAATAGGCGTACTCTTTCGAGTCGAAAACGTCGAGTTGGACGAGTCGCTCAAGTTGCTTGCCACTCCCTAATCGTCGGCCTTGTCTGACATCGTCGACAATTTCCTTCATTCGCAAATCATTGGGCGCGCCGAGTCCCTTCCACTTCGCACCTGCACCGGTGGACGTCGGGGCGAAGAACTCCGGGAGGCCTTCGCTCAACCACATCGGCCATCGCGACAATCGTTGCTGAACACCAATGTTATGCAGGATTTGATGCACGCCCTCATGAGCGACGGTGGAAATCGAATTCATGATGGCAACTTGCGGCGCGACGCGATTGAGTTGCGATTGTTCATACATTGACACGCTGTTAAGGGTGCTGTCGTAGTAGGCCACAACACCTTCAGGCATGCGCTTGAATTCCTGGAATTGATCGTCGGTAGCGAATGCGATTACGACCAGGGGAAATTCAGGTTCGTGAGTATCAATCTTGGTTCGCTGAAAGTACTTACGGACCGCGGGGTACATCGTTTCCAGGATCGTGCGGGTGGCCCGAATGAACGGTTCACTGGTATTATATAGAAACAGAAAGCGTTGGCTCTGAATCGATTTCATTCCGAGTTTCGATAAACGTTCGTCGGCAAGCCAACGGTCGCGAATCTCATTCATCGACATTGGTACGAACGGGTCGTCGGTGGGTGTGGTGAGCTGCGCTTCGTAAGCTTCTAAACGTCCATCGGGCAACATCACGATACGTGAATCACCGCTGCCGACGAGGTATCGTCCCACCACGCGGTTGCCTTGCTCGTCCCGAACGGCGAGCCGTTCATCATTGGGATGGTAAAGTTTTCCCAGTCGCACTTCAAACCCACCTGATTGGCCAGTTGGGTCAGACGGCGATGATGGTGGCGTCGGCGAGGCGGGACGCTCGTTCTCTCCACGAAACCCCAGCGGCATGCTCAATGGCGGCAACTCCATCTCCGGCATCAGTTCGATAACTTCTGGTGCTGAGTCTCTGCCAAAGGGTGATGGTGGCGGGTCGAATGTGTCCGGCTCGGTCGCGATGGGAGATGACGGAAAGCGACCTTGTGCCCATGCACTCTCGCCGCCGACGATTGACGACCCGACACCTGCTACGATCGCGATACGCAGCGTCAACTGCCAAACAGTGCTCATTCCCAATTCCATCTCATGGTTGATATCGTTGCCCCGCTTATTTGGGGGCGTTCCCGTTCGCACGCAGTGCCCGATTGATCGCTCGATCTCGCCATGAATCGATGTGATGTCATCGCGAACCAATCGACAGCCCACGAGCGGCGTCACGCTGAGAAAACAATCCGGATCATCTTAAAATGATGAAGGACTTAGCCGGGGCATGCGGTCTCGGCATCGCCCGCTGCAGCTTCGGGCGATTCGACGTGTCCGCCTGCATCGGTGCGGGCGGGGACGGCATCGATTCGCCTTAACTTGGATGGGTTGTGATCTCCAACGCAGTCTCAGTTTAACCCCTCTCGGCCCCGCTATGGCGGCTGGCACTTGAGTTTTTCCTAAGAGATCGCATCCTCGCGAACCCAACACGCCGCCGCGTGCGGCCGGTCAGGCAGTGGCGGCCGGTCGACAACGCAACGATCAATCTTCACCGGGCAACGCTCGGCAAACGCACATCCCGGGTAGTAAATATCCGGCGACGGGACTTCGCCGGAGAGCACAATCCGCTGTCGCGACGCCGCGACAGCAGGATCGGGAACAGGCACGGCGGATAGTAACGCTTCGGTATAGGGATGTTTGGGGGCTGCGTACAGTTCTTCGGCAGGCGCCAATTCGGCCATTCGTCCGAGATACATCACGCCCACGCGAGTCGCGATATGCCGCACCACCGCAAGATCATGCGCGATGAACAAATACGACAGTCCGAGTTTTTGTTGCAGATCCATTAACAGATTGATAATTTGGGCCTGGATCGATACATCGAGCGCCGAGACAGGTTCATCACATAGAATCAGGTCCGGTTGCACCGCGAGCGCGCGGGCGATGCCAATGCGCTGCCGCTGCCCGCCGCTGAACTCATGTGGATACCGATTCAAAAATCGGGGGTTCAAGCCTACCAGTTCCATCAGCCGGAGGACTTCTAATTTCCGGTCGCGGCCGCGGGCGAGCGAGTGCACCACCAGCGGTTCACCGATGATCCCACCAACCGTCATGCGTGGATTCAGGGATGCAAACGGATCCTGGAAAACCATTTGGATGCGGCGGCGATATGGCAGCATCGCGGCGTCAGACATGCCCGCGATATTGACACCATCCATGCGAACATCGCCGCTCGTAGGATGCACCAGATTGATGATTGCCCGCGCGGTCGTCGATTTTCCGCAGCCGGATTCACCCACCAAGCCCAGCGTCTCACCCCGCGCGATGTCAAACGAAATACCATCGACAGCGCGGATCACGCCTTTCTGCGATTTCAAAAAGGACCCACGCCGAAACGGAAAATGAACCTTCAAATCACGCACACTCAAGAGTGGCGGCGTGGCAGCTGTTTCGATCGGAACGCTCATTGGACTTCCTCTTCGACACCAACATCAACGGCATGACAGGCGGCCGTGTGAGAGTCGGACTCGCTCTCGGTGGTGGAGGTATCCGCACGCCGGGTCAGCACGGGATCATCAATTTGACAGCGCTCGAAGCGATACTGGCATCGATCACGAAACGAACAGCCGACGATCGGTACCGACATGTCTGGTGGTTGGCCAGGGATGGCAGCTAAGGGTTCATCACGGTTGGATTGAACATTCGGTAGCGAGCCGAGTAAGCCGAGCGTGTAGGGATGTCGGGGCATGGCGAACAGCGACCTCACATTGGCTTTTTCGACGATGCGTCCGGCGTACATCACGAGTACCCGGTCGGCGACGCCTGCCACCACCCCGAGATCGTGCGTGATCAATACAATCGCAGTGCCTTTTCTCGCTTGCAAATCAGCCAGCAGTTCCATGATCTGAGCCTGAATCGTCACATCCAACGCCGTCGTCGGTTCGTCAGCGATCAGCAACTCAGGCTCGCAGGACAATGCCATCGCGATCATCACACGCTGCCGCATCCCGCCGCTGAACTGATGCGGATAATCGCGTAGTCGCTTTTCGGGTGCAGTGATGCCGACAAGACCCAACATCTCAACGGCATGTTTGCGGGCCTCGTGTCGGGTCTTGCCCAGGTGCAATCGCGTCATCTCCGTCAACTGTTGCTCGATCGTCATGAGCGGATTGAGCGCCGTCATGGGATCCTGGAAGATCATCGCAATGTGCCGGCCACGGATGTTCTGCAATCGATGATCGGAGAGCGTGAGCAGGTCCTGGCCTGCAAAAATAGCTTGGCCACCATCAATGTTCCCGGGCGGTTTGGGCACCAAACCCATCATGGCGAGGTTGGTCACGCTCTTGCCACTTCCGCTCTCGCCCACAATCGCCACGGTCTCCCCGGGACGCACATCGAACGAGACGCCGCGCACGGCGCGTACCATGCCTTCATCGGTCTTGAAACTGACGTGCAGGTCGCGAACGCTTAGCAATGGCTCGGCATCGGTTAACGATGCGTCTGAGTTCCCGTCCGCTGCCTGCGCAGAATTATGCCTCATGAGCGATTCTTCATTTTGGGGTCCAAGGCGTCGCGAAGTCCGTCGCCCAAAAAGTTCAATGCGAATAGCGTCAGCGCTAACGCCGCACCGGGAAATGCCACCACCCACCAAAACAGCTTGACAATCGAAAGAGCCTCGACGCCGTCGTTAAGCAGCAGCCCTAACGAAACGTCGGGCGGTGCCACACCCAGCCCAAGAAACGACAAGAACGCCTCAAACAACATCACCGATGGAATCGTCAGCGTGAGATACACAATGACCACACCGAGCGTATTGGGGACGAGATGCCGGAACACAATTCGCATTGGGGAAGCGCCGATCGTGCGGGCTGCTTCGACAAATTGTTCATGACGCAGTGACAACACCTGCCCGCGGACCACTCGCGACATCGTCAGCCAGTAGATCGCACCGATGATGATATAAAAAATGGTGATCTGATGAATCCCATAATATTCTAGCCGAGACTTGACGCTGTCCTCGCTCAAGAACGTGACCAGGAAAATGACCACAAAGATGAACGGGATTGAATACAGCATGTCAACAATCCGCATCATGATCGCATCTGTCACACCACCGAAATATCCAGCGATCGCACCATAACTCACGCCGATCACTAAACTGACGATCGTGGCCACAATGCCAACGACCAGCGAAACGCGCGATCCCCAAAACACTCGAGCCAGGAGGTCTCGCCCAAGTTTGTCGGTTCCGAACAGAGACGGAATGGTCCAGTCACCAAAGATGGCCACTCGGATACGACACATCGTGAACGCCACCGGACCGAGGTCATTCCACAACTGGTTAAAGGGATGGTCAAGTCGCGAACGAGCATCGAACTTGGCGAGTTCCTGAGTTCGATTGCTAACGTCTGGATCAGCCAGTATCGCAGCCCGCTGCTCAGCTACCTCCGCTTGGTAATGAGCCAGTTGGGAGGTCAGTCGGCCGTCTTTGAACTTCAATCCATCCCGACCGCCGAGCACCACCGTCTGCGTGTTGGGTGGCAAAAAACGACGGTTATTCAGGTCCTTGTCCAGGGGGCTCTGCAGTGGCAAGAGAGGTGTGAAGATGGCCGCCAACATCAAGACGATTAGGAAAACCAGTGAGCACATCGCCGGCCGATTGCATCGGAGTCGCCGCCAGGCGTCCTGCCACAGAGAAACCCCGCGGATCTTTCGCGATTCCTGCAAAATCTTAGCCAGGGTCGCCTCATCGGGACCTGGCGAGCGACTGGGGGGCAAGGACGATTCGCTCATTGCAACTTCACCCGTGGGTCGATGACGGCGTAGGATAGATCAACGAGTGAGTTCATCACAAATAGCAGCACGGTATACGTGAGTACCATCCCCATCGCGAGCGTATAGTCACGCTGAGTTGCCGCGTAGATAAAGTGACTGCCGATGCCGGGCAGGGCGAAGATTTTCTCCAACACCAACGATCCCGTCAGCACGCTCGCGGTGGCTGGACCCAGATACGAAACCACCGGCAATAGAGCACCCGGCAACACGTGCTTGAGAATGACGGTGCGTTTGGGCAAGCCCTTGGCGAAGGCCGTCCGCACATGCTCGCGTCCGAGCACCTCGAGCATTCCGGCCCGTGTTAACCTCGCAATGTACGCCGCCACGGGCGCTCCCAAGCAGAGAGCTGGCAAGATGACCTGCCGCAATGTTCCCCAGCCCGCAGCAGGAAAGATTGGGATCCAAAATACAAACAGTAGAATCGCCAACGACGCCAGGACAAAATTGGGGATCGCGATGCCCAGCACCGCCGAACCCATCAGCGCAAGATCTCCCGCTGTGCCCCGATATACCGCCGATACCACGCCAGCGGTCACTCCGAGCGTGATCGCAAACACCAACGCTAAAATGGCCAGAGATGCGGAGACCGGAAATCCTTCGGCGAGCACCTCGTTGACAGTGTAATCCTCTAACTTGATCGACACTCCGAGGTCGCCACGTGTGACGATACCCACCAGATAATCGGTATACTGAGTCAGCGGGGGCGCGTCGAGATTGTAGCGAGCGCGGAGTTGTCGCTCGATCGCTGGCGGAACATTCCGCTCGCTGCTGAACGGATTGCCTGGGACGGCACGCATCAACAAAAACGAGAGCGTGTACACCGCCCACACCGTGAGCAGCATCCATGCGAATCGGCGAATTAAGTAGCTCAGTAAGTCCGTCATCGGGATTGCCTCTCACTCGGGTCAATACTGAGCAGGTGCAGCGGATGCAAGTCCTGCGGGCTGGGGAAGAATCCTTTTACCCGTGGTTTGACCATGTTCACGCTGACGTAGAAATAGAGTGGGATCACGGGCATTTCATCGATCCAGATCGCTTCGGCGGCGGCGAGCAGTTCCATGCGTTTGTCCAAGTCGCTTTCGGAGGCTGCCTCTTTGAGTAAGCGGTCGAAGTCAGCGTTAGACCACCCCGTGCTATTCTGCGCCCCGTCGGTGACCCACAGATCCAGGAACGTGTTGGGGTCGGCATAATCGCCGATCCACGCTGATCGAGCAATGTCATAGTCGAGCTGGGCGATCTTATCCAGGAACGTTCCCCATTCCATATTTTGGAGCTCGACCTTGATATTCAGATTATTTTGCAACTGTTGTTGAATGACTTCGGCGATCGCGCGATGTGCCTCGCTCGTGTTGTACAACACGCTGACCTTGGGGAGACCTCTGCCGCCGGGATAACCCGCAGCGGTGAGCAATCGTTTTGCTTCGGCAATATCCGGTTCAAATCCCGGCGGCGACTCATAGCCTGCGATGCCCGGCGGCACGAGCGCGAATGCGGGCACCTGCCCGGCCTTGGTGACCTGCTCAACAATCTGTCGTCGGTCGATCGCCAAGGCAATTGCTTTTCGTACACGCGGGTCGTCAAGCGGTTTGCGAGTGGTGTTGAGCCGATAGAAATACACCGACAACATGGGGGCGGAATAAAAATCGTCGCGCTCGCGGAGCGTTTCCATCAAGGCGACCGGCGGATCGGTTACCCAGTCGATTTGGCCGGTCACGTACATGTTCAGTGCGGTGTTTTGGCCCTCCGTTGAGAGACAGTCAATCGTCTCGATCGATGTTTGATCGGCGGCAAACCATTTTGGATTTTTGGTCAGACGAACTCGATCACGAAGCCGCCGCAAGCTGACCACGTAGGCACCGTTGGAAACAATGTTTTCCGCCTTCGTCCACATCGGCATTCCGAACTCTTCGATGCAATGCCGCGGCACGGGAAACAGCGGATAGTACGCCGTGAGGCTTGGGAAATACGGCAGCGGGTCTTTCAGGTGCACAACAAAGGTATGCGGATCGGGGGTTTCCATCCCACCAAGTTTGTCAAACGCCACCAGTACGCTGTGGATGCGCTGGGTATCCGGCGCAGCAAGTGGTGAATTCAAGTTGATCGCGAAGGACTGCGTCGTTGTCGGTCCGTCCCAATCGACATCGCCAGATTCTGAAGTTTGGGCAATGTCGAGTACGAAAACCCACATCTCCTGCCAGTCTAAAAGCGCCTGCTCGCGTTCCTGTTCCTCGACGTCTTCTCCAAACTCTGGTTCCGGCGGCTTGCGAATTTCCTTCAAGGTGCCATAGAGCATCGTCCCGCGAGGGAAGTTTTGGAAGCTCACCTCTCCAGTATCTGCCTCGGTTGTCCCGTCAGGGTTGGGGCGGTCGAATAGTTCGACTTCACAACGGTCGCCAACATTGACAACACCTGAATTGAACTGTTCAGCATAGGGGATGCTGAACAATTGGAAATTGTATTCGCACGCAGTTTCTGGATGCAGCATTCTCGTCCATGACCACGCGAAGTCTGCCGATGTGATCGGCACGCCATCAGACCACACCGCGTCGGGACGCAGGTGAAACGTATAGGTGCGTTTGTCCTCGGCAACGTCATAGCTCTCCGCCACGGCGGGTTGAGCGGACATCGGCTGCAGTCCCGTGACCGGGTCAGGCTCGCCGTCGGGTAGCATCTGCAATAAACCCGAGAAAATTCCAAAGAGTATCCGGCTCTCGGGTTGGCCCGTCGCCCGATGAGGATCGAGCGTTTTGGGGTCGGTGCCGTTTTGGATACTGAACTCCGCCGGCGGCATCGAATCGAACTGCGTTGCCCACACCACTGCAATGCCCGTCACGATCAGGGCTAAAATCACAAACGCTCGTCGCAGTTCAGGAGGCATGCAGAGGAGTCTTTTTCAGCGGTTAGTGATGGGCTTTGAAAACGCTCGGTGGATTCTGAACAATTTCCGACTGGATATTATTTAGTGTGTGAGTTGAAACCCAGAGTCACCGCACAGACGCGTCTCTTCGACGCGACGCTCGGTGATCTCGGCGTTTCGGTGATGCAAAATCAGTCCGCCCGATATCAATGACCTTGCAACGATTACATCACGTCCGCGACGGCTCGGCACAGCCAATCGACTTTTTGCTCGTTGATACCAGCGACATTGATGCGACCACTGCCGACGACGTACACACCGTGTTGAGTGCGCAGTTCGTCAGCTTGCATCGCGGTTAAACCGCTATATGAAAACATGCCTTTTTGATTGAGCAGAAACGAGAAATCCGGTGCACCGGGCTGTTCTTTCATGCCCGCCACAAACAGCTCACGCAGTCGCGTGATTCGCAGACGATACTCTTCAAGTTCAGCTTTCCACATGCGAGTCAACTCGGGATCGGCCAGCACCGTGGCGACGATCGATCCACCGTGCCGGGGCGGGTTGCTGTAGTTGGCACGCACCACGATTTTGAGTTGACTCAGGGCTGTTGCCGTCGCTGCGGGGGATCCCGCGATCAGCGTCACGGCGCCGACTCGTTCACTGTAGAGTCCAAAGTTCTTGCTATACGACGAGCAGACGATTGCTTCGTCACAGTGCTCGAGAACCGTGCGGAGTCCTGCTGCGTCGGCCTCGAGTCCATCACCAAAACCCTGGTAAGCAAAGTCCAATAGCGGAATTAAACCGCGGGTGGCGAGTAAGTTCGCAATCTGTTGCCACTGTGCGGCGGTGGGATCGACGCCCGTCGGATTGTGACAGCACGCGTGTAGTAGCACCGCGTCACCTGGACGGGTTTTCTCAGACAGGTCAGCGATCATCGCTTCGAAGTCGAGACTACGCCGATCAGCACCGAGGTAGCTGTACGTTTCCACTCCCAGTCCCGCCGCTCGCATGATCGCAGAGTGGTTGGCCCACGTTGGATTGGGCAGGAATACTCGTGTCGGCGCACACTGTGTCGCCAAAAAGTCACCCGCCACCCGCAATGCCCCAGTGCCGCCAGGCGTCTGGACAACGGCTGCGCGATCAGCTGGGAACTCGTCGCCGAGTAACATCTCACGCACCGCGTGGCGATAATCGGGCAATCCATCGATGGGCAGATAACTCTTGGTCTGCTCCGTCTCCAGGAGTTTTTGCTCAGCGGCTTTGACGCATTTCATGACCGGTGTCACGCCCTGAGCATCCTTATAAACTCCGACCGAGAGATTCATCTTCTCGGCACGCGCATCTGCAGCAAATGCCTCACTTATCCCCAGAATCGCATCGGGGGCAGCCATCGGGATGGAATCGAAACGGTGAGCGGCGGTAGCCGGTTCGGACGCGGTCATGCGAAAATCACACGCGAGAATGGGAGGTGACAAAATGGACGGTGCCCCTATCCTAGCGAACCAACGATGACGCGACCATCCGCGTCGCGTGCGATCGTTCGTATTAGAAACCTCGATTGGTATTACTGCCCTCAAAGCGACTTTGCATACGGAAACCAGCCCATGAGCAACTCCCGGCGGCCCCACTACCGCACGTCACCGCCCGCCAAGCTGAATCTGTTTCTGGAGATTCTGGGACGTCGGGAAGATGGATTTCACGAACTCGACACCGTGATGGTCGCCATCGATTGGCGTGACGAACTGCAACTACAAACGAAGTCAGAGCCCGGCATCACGCTCGATGTCGATTGGTTGCCCAGCCGGGCGGCTGTCGCAGTCCAACTCGGGGTCGCATCCGACGACGCACTGCTGCATGTGCCCACTGACGAGTCAAATCTCGTTTATCGAGCTCTCAACTTGATCACGCAGACCAGCGGATACACGGGGGGGTGGACGGTCCGACTGAGCAAACGCATTCCCAGTGGGGCGGGAATGGGAGGAGCGAGCAGCGATGCCGCGGCAGCCTTGCGACTAGCCGCCGTCGCGTTAGCAGATCTCGACAGTGGGCTCGCTAGGGAACTGACGAACGACAAACTGCGCGAACTCGCTGCGTGCCTGGGCAGTGATGTGCCGTTTTTTCTAGGCGATCTACCATCCAATCCCGGTGGGGACGTAGCGGCAGTCGTTGCCGCAGGAAGCCCCGGTTCGCTGGCCCGCGCCCTCGGCCGCGGCGAAAAACTAATCTTCTACCAGCTGTCCACTCCGCATTGCTTCATCGTCGTTTATCCCGCGATTGCGCTGTCGACGGCCGCGGTTTACGGGCGCGCCAAAGTCACGGATCATCCGCGCTGCGGACTCGATGTCATTAACGCGTTTGTGCATCCCCATCCCAACATCAATGCCGAGATACTCTATAATGCGTTGACTCCACCCGCTTGCGGGCTATCACCTCCCATTGGGGAGGCGATACAATGCTTGCGGGAGTTAGAGCGACCTACGCACCTGCTAGGGCGACACCTACCCCATTGCCAGATGACCGGCAGCGGCTCTGCTTGCTTCATTTGGTTGACTCCCGATGGCTCGCCTGCCGATGATGGGTGTCGATTGACTGGTGTCGATGAGGCATTGCTCGCGACGATTCGTGAGCGGTTGCCGGGTGGCGCGTTGGTGCAGACTGTCGCGACGTGTCCGGCAGCGCCGAAGATTCATATCGAATAGGGGATGGTGATGGAGATTACGGAGGTTCGCATCAAGTTGATGGAAGGTTCGGAAGATCGTCTGCGAGCGTTTTGTTCGATTACGATCGACCAAAGTTTCGTGATTCGCGATCTCAAGATTATCGACGGGAGTCACGGTCCATTCGTCGCCATGCCCTCACGCAAGTTGACAGGGCACTGCAACCGATGTGGTAGCAAGAACCACCTGCGAGCGACATTCTGTAATCAATGCGGAGCGAAACTACAAAGCGGCAGTACCGTGGATGCACCTCAAAAGCTGTACGCCGACGTGGCCCACCCGATTAACAGTGAATGCCGCGAGATGATTCAAAACGCGGTGGTTGATGAATTCCAAGCGGAGTTGCAGCGGGCGGCCCAGCCGAACTATCGCAGTCGCTACGACGACGAATTTGATGCTGGTGACTACGACGAAGCCGACTACTCCAGTGCGGACTCTGCAGCAGCGGTTCCCGCTGGTCCGAATTCCATTCCGCCCTCCGCGACCGATCCTGGTCCGCGAAAACCAGCTGTCGTCTCATCGTCGACCAACGCGCCGCTGGAAGAAGACGGTTTTCGCAATGCGGTGCCTGACTCATTCGGAGCGGGATTGCTCGATAGCAACCCTCCCACCGGTGACGCGGCGGCCAAGGTGTCCAGCGAAAACGACGATCTGGACGATGCGATCGTTGTACGGGGTGAGAGCGGTGTGCCAAACAGCCTACCTCGCCCGCACTTCCGCGATCGCCCCGGTCCCGCACCGCGCGCCCTCGTGACGAGCAATCCACCGTCGCAGGGCAGTCGCGTCAGTAGCGATCCCGAGCAGCCTGTCATGCCGGATGATGCGGGCCCCGAAAAGATAGCGGACGACTCCAGCTTCGGTGCTGGGATTTTCGATGGCTGAGCGAGACGAGGCCGTGATGCTGGCACGAGTGCGGACTCCCGTCTCGAGCGTTTCACCGAGGCATGGCGTTCTCGTAAAAGATGAGAGCGCATCGTCGACTGGCAGCCCGACATTGCAGATCGGAATCGCTTCGATGCTGGTGCTTGTCGTTGTTGCGGCGCTGATCTCGGCCGGTCTCGTCTACGCCGCTCGTATTCCCGAAATCCAAGAGGAGTGGTCGGTCCTATTTGGAACGAAGGTGACGGCCGACCGGAGTCGCCGTGGTCCGCAGATTCTTTTTATTCTGTTTACAGTCACCTCGCCGCTGTTGATCGCCATGACGCTGTCGCTAACCACGTCGCTGTGGACTTGGCTCTCGAAGCGTTGAGCACGAATTACCTCCATACGAGGCGGATATTAATATTATTCTTCGGTAGCAGCGATTGAACCTCCAGGCCAGGTGAGGATGGACTGATGACAGATCAGAGTTTGGAAACTGTAGCGAGCGTGGTCGCTCGACTCGGGGTACCGCCACCTGATATCGCTGAGTTATGGCTCGAAGATGCCCGGCCACATTTCGACGTCGGTGAGAATACGCGGTTTGATGCCGACGCAACCGCGTGGCAACACATGGTCGTCAATGAGTTTGGCCGGGCCGTTTTGCCACCCCGATCATTGGAATTACCGCGCGAGCTTGAACGGAAGATTGCCGAGGATTCGTCGACAGGTCCGAATGCAACGCCGCAGTCGTCGTCGCTGGCCGACAAACAGGGAGTCGGATTAGCAGTACGATCAAAGGCGGGGTTATTGGAAGGTCATTCCAAATCACCTCGACGACGCAGCGCCCGGCGGCAAGACGTGTCGCGCCGCCATCGACCCTCGACGAGGACGATCCTAGCTGGTAGTGCGATCGCCGCGGTCGCATTGTTGGTCGTCGTGCTCACATTGAGGTCCCCGTCCGCTCCTGACCGGTCGGCTCCCGACCCGTCTCGCGAAACGTTCGCGGCGAACAAATCGGTGATTCCAACTGACTTGTTTTCCCCGGAGCCGATCGCCGATCCGGAGTCGCTGCAGAGTTCCCCACCACCTCGTCGACAATCATCGCCCGGTCCAGTAGTCGCAGCGGCCACGGAGGTCCCTGGCTCGGCTGACCTGATGAGTCTGAACGCGGACCCCCCTGTCAACGAGACGCCCAGCGTCGGTGGGATGGAGGCGATGCCGGCGGACCTATCGCTCGACTCTCTCGTGCCTAGCGTCATCACAGAGAGTGACGAGGCGTCACCGCCGACTACCACCGAAACCACCATCTCGGCGGTCGACATCACAGACATGAGTGACGAAGACGCGGCATTGGACGAGGCGGTGCCGCAAGCAACCGCAGCGATTGTTCCGCCGCAAAAGCAGACGACGGCGGTGACACTGCCTCGCCCCCCGACTGCATCGGAGGCGGCGTTGTTGCCCCCTGCCCTGGTGCTGATGTTGGAGAGGGCACCGACTCGCCTGCAGCTCGAATTCCCTACTGAGCCGGCTCTGCATCTGCGGCCTGAGCAAGGTCGGTGGGCGGTGATCGCTATCGGCCGAGACCTGCCGATCGCAGTATTTGAGATCGATCAGGATGGTGGCGGCGACCAAGCATTGCGGTTTCGCTGGCTCGCTGCCGCATCCCAAACGCCATCGGCCGAGTCTCTTATCCACGGCCGCATCACGACCGCAGAGGGCGATGTCGTCTACCTGCGGTCCTCGCTCGACGCTCAGGCGATTGCAACTGATTTGAGTGAACGAGATGAGAAGCTGAAGTGGCTATTAGGCGGACCCATATTGCATTCCGTCACTCACCTACGTTTGGACCTGCAGGTGCCCGACGACGTCTCGCTGCGATGGATGGAGTCTGCCGACGAGGAGTCTCCACAGAAGACGCGGGCGATTGCTCTGCTGACTCTGAAGGACTCAGCAGAGCCAGGCGAACTCGCAGCGAGAATTGATGTACGGACCTCCGGCTCGTTGTCCATGCGGCTTCGCTACGGAGCGAGGCTTGCTCCCGCCATGCCATGGCTATGGACCGATGCTTCATCAATTCGTTCGAGCCTTGACGCCACCACCAGGCAATTGGAGTTAGCCGACGAGCAGTTACTGCAACTGGAAACGGCGATCTCGCGTGCTGGAAAGCTGCGAGCGAGGAGGCAAGAGGTTGCCCTGGAGATCCAGCGTGACAGTATTGAGGAGGCCGTTCGCAATGGGACATTGGTCGCCAAACGCTTGGCCGAATTGGACCAACTCGTTGCCCTGCTTGACGCGGAGGGACAGATTTCCTTGTCTCTCGAGGTGCGGTGGCCTGATGATAGCACGCAGACGATACTGGCCCTTCGCCCGACAGAGGATCACGGGAACCCATAGTGCCGTGGGCCCACCCGCGATCCTCCGGACCGATCGCGAAGCGGTCAACGACTTTTCGCCAGCTGTCGGTCCCGCCGGACCGGGGCCGCTTTTGACGAATTCTGACGAGACGGCTTGGTCAATTTTGTCATTGACAGGCGATGGGTCGCCAACGATACTCGGCCGCGTTCGTGGTGACTTGCTCTGCCCGCTGGCAGACAGGTGAACAGGGAACTCCGGTGAAATTCCGGGACGGTCCAGCCGCTGTGATCCACTGGCGACCTCAACCAGGTCGCATTCGTTGCCCCCTAAATGATTGCCATTGCCCGATGATCGGGTGAGAAGGCTGAGGGGTAACTGAAACGGAGGAGAGTCAGAAGACCTACCACGACAAGACATCCGCGTGCCCTCTTGGATTGGGGCAGTTGTCGCAAACGGTTTTGCAGCCTGGTTCGATTGGGCTGTGTTGTCGTTTGGCTCCCTTTCGTTGCCTACGAAATTGCAATCTCTCCCGTAGACGTTCTGCATCGGTTCACCGCAACATCGTTGCCGTGACAGCGGATCTTGCGTGATCGCATTGCCCCTCTATCTCATGATCTCGACATTCACGCCACGTGGGTTCGCCCCAACTCGCAAATCCACCCGTTTAGCAATTCAACCCTGCGCCGCGTTCACTCTGGTCGAATTGCTGGTGGTGATCGCTATCATCGGCGTTCTCGTGGGGTTGCTGCTTCCTGCCGTGCAAGCGGCTCGCGAGGCAGCTCGGCGGATGCAGTGTAGTAACAACCTCAAACAACTTGGGTTGTCGGTACACAATTATCAATCGGCGTTCGGGGTACTACCAGCCCAATCCACTGCACCGGGGCCCGGACGCGATTTCACCATGCGGCGCGGCAGCTGGTTAACGGCGACGTTGCCTTTCTTTGAACAGGAGGGCTTATTTCAGACCTTTGACAAGCGGTTCCACTGGCACGACCCGCGAAATGCCGCGGCAGTGGCGACCACAGTACCGATGCTGAGTTGTCCGTCGGTCCCCGACCGGCGTGGCTTTGAGTGGACCGTGCTCGTCGATTATCCCGGTGGCTCTTCAAGTTACTCGCTGACACCGCGAGATTTTTACGACGGTGCGACGACTGATTATTCCAACGTCGGGGGTGTCGGGACTCAGCTGAATGCATCTCTGCCACCAGCAAGACAGCTCAGCGATCCCAACAATTGTGGTGTATTGAAGACGACGTCAGGAAGGTTCGCGGACGTTCTCGATGGATTGTCCAATACGATCTTGGTGGTGGAGTGCGCGGCGCGCCCCGAGCTTTATCAAAACGGTCGCTACGTCGCCGATGGAGCGGTCAAGACATGGAGCGGCACATCGAGCGTGACACGCCCGTTTCCCACAGGCGGTGTGTGGGCGAGCCATAGCAAGGGCTTTCTAGTCGACGGTGCTCAATCAGATGGAAATACGGCGATTCGACCCGGACCTTGCAGCGTTAACTGCAGTAACGACAACGAAGTGTATTCATTTCACGTGGGTGGTGCCAATGTACTGATGTCCGATGGGGCAGTGAGATTCATCACAGCGTCGTTGCCCATGGAGCAGCTGGTTGCTCTGGTCAGCCGGAATGGTCGGGAGGTTGCTTCGATTGAGTAAAGTTGAAGTCGCCAAGACGGTCATGGTGATGGGCACAAGTTCGTCGGCGGGTAAGAGCCTACTGACGACGGCGCTGTGTCGTTGCTTGGCCCGACGCGGTTTTCGTGTCGCACCGTTCAAGGCGCAAAACATGTCGAACAATGCTGCCGTCTGTGCAGTTGGCGGCGAAATTGGGCGATCACAAGCCCTCCAGGCGATCGCAGCAGGAACTCCGCCGACCGTCGACATGAATCCCGTGCTATTAAAACCCGAAGGGCAGACGCGTTCGCAGGTCGTTGTCGATGGATCGCCAACACAAACACTCGAAGCGGTGGACTACTTTGAACGCCGCAGCCAACTATGGCCACATGTCACCGCGGCGCTCGATCGTTTACGTCAGCACCATGACATCATCGTGATCGAGGGTGCGGGCAGTCCCGCCGAACTGAATCTTGCTGATGTGGAAATGGTCAACATGTCCGTCGCTCGCTATTGCCGGTCACCGGTACTGTTGATCGGCGATATTGAGCGTGGAGGGGTGTTTGCACAATTGCTCGGGACCTTATGGTTGCTCACGCCTGCCGATCGAGCCCTCGTGAAAGGTTTGATCGTTAACAAGTTCCGCGGTGACCTGTCGCTGTTCGATGCCGGCGTAGAGATTTTGCAGCAGCGGGGAGGAGTGGAGGTGCTCGGAGTGCTGCCATATATCGAGGCATTGCGTTTGCCCGAGGAAGACGCAGTTGCCTTGGATGGATTTACCTGTGAGATGGAATGCTCAGGCGATGGGAGTTTGGATATCGCAATCATTCGCTTGCCACATATCGCCAACTTCGATGACTTCGATCCTCTCGCGGCGGACGCAAGCGTGCGCGTGCGTTATGTTCGATCCGCCGATCAATGGGGTGATCCCGACGTGGTGATTCTGCCTGGTACGAAGAACACCTTTGGAGACCTGCAGTGGATGCGTCAGACGGGCTTGGCCGACAAGACTCAACAGCATGCACTCGCAGGTGGTCACGTTGTCGGTATCTGTGGCGGCTACCAAATGCTAGGTGAGAGGATTCACAATCCCCATCGTCTGGAAGGGGGAAGCAAAGAGATTGAGGGCCTGGGACTGCTTCCTGTTGAAACAACTTTCCTACTGACCAAACAAACTCGCTTGGTCGAGCTGGCGTTGACGGATGATTCGTTGGCACCGGGGACGCTGGGTGAAACAATTTCGGGATACGAAATTCATCATGGGGCGACAAGAACTTCGTCCGCTTGGCTCCGACACGTCTGCTCAGACGCAGAGGATGCGGAGTCTCGCGCTGAGGGTTCGCAGAGCGGTGATGGCCGTGTCTGGGGATGTTACCTCCATGGCTTATTCTATAACGATCGCTGGCGACGTGCCTGGTTGACGAAGCTTGGAGTCGCAGCCTCCCGTGAACCGGCGACGTCGTCCCACGACCAATTGCAGCGGTCACTCGACCGACTCGCTGACACGTTCGAGACGCATATTGATATCGATCATTTACTGAGCATCATTTTTGAATCATGAACACTGAAAAACAACTTCCTGACGAGACGAATGAAGAGCACCGCAAACGCATGGTGCGTCTGAATGAAATCAAGGACCGGCAACTGGCAGAGGCAACCCAGGAAAAAGGGCTGATCATTGTTCATACCGGTGCCGGCAAAGGAAAATCAACGGCGGCATTTGGAATGGCAATTCGCTCTCTCGGCCAAGGCATGAGGGTAGCGATTGTGCAGTTCATTAAAGGGGCGATCCCCACAGGCGAAGCGGCGTTCGTGGAAAAAATTGCAGCTGCTGGGATGCCGATCGAAATGCACACGATGGGCGAGGGGTTCACATGGAAAACACAAGACCGCGAGCGAGACATCGCGACCGCGATGACGGGCTGGGCCAAGGCCGTTGAGCTGATGCGCAATCCAGCCATCGACATGGTCATCTTGGACGAGCTGAATATCGCAACCAAGTATGACTACATCTCTCCCTCAATCGTGGTCCAGGAACTTTTAGCTAAGCGGCCGATGCTGCACGTTGTCCTGACGGGGCGAAACGCCAGCGATGAGGTGATCGAAATTGCGGATCTCGTATCGGAGATGAAGGTCATTAAGCATCCCTACGGCCACGGTATTCAACCACAGCGCGGGGTAGAGTTTTGAACGTTTTTAATTCGCTGGATCGTGGGGGAAATGCCGCCGGTGGTTCCATCACGTTAGTGGTCGGTGGCGCGAGGAGTGGTAAAAGCCGCTTTGCGGAGCAACTCGCTGGACAATTGAAAGGTGATGACGTCCTGTATGTCGCTACTGCTCAACCGCTCGACGGAGAGATGACGCGGCGGATCGAGCACCATCGTCGCACTCGCAATGCAGCGTGGCAAACAGTCGAGAGTCCACTCAATATCGGACGTGCGATCGCTGACGTGCGAGATCTGCCATCCCTGGTCTTGGTGGATTGTTTGACGCTGCTTGTCAGCAATGTGATGTGTGATGAGCAACGGCATGACGCAGCGGTGGACGATTGGGAGTCGCGAGTATTGGCGGAAGTCGATGAGCTGATCGAGGTGGCCCGGCAGCGTAGGATCGATTTGGTGATCGTGTCGGGGGAAGTCGGCGCGGGCGTCGTGCCTGAACACGCTGCCGGACGCCTATTTCGCGATCTGTTGGGCCTTGCCAATCAACGCATCGCCGCATCGGCGGACGCGACGTATTGGATGGTAGCTGGACTGGCGATCAACGCTACCAAGATCGCCTCGTCGGTACAGGACGCCGCCGATGGTTTGCAACGGAGTGATGTGTTGTGATTGACCTTAATGAACTGTCTACGCGGGGCTTGCGATCCGATATGTTGCGACGCGGTCCTGGATGCGTAGCGTGGGACTATTGTCCCGAGCGTGCAGAAGTGAGGTCCCGGACGGAACAATGGTCCCATCCTACGCTCCATCGTACAGACGCTGTAGCGAGTCAGAACACTGAAGCAACGCAACTTGAGAATCGTGCGGCGAAACGTCGATTCAAGCCCAATGATTTATCAGTTCAGGCTTGCGTTCTTTTGACGATTGGATTGGTGTTTGCCGCGTCAGGTTGCGGTCGCGCATCCCAACCGATCGCCTCACGCGTGCAACCCGAGACACAGCACGTCATCGTTGATCGACTGGATCGAACGATTCGCGTCGGTGAACCAGCGCGACGAATCATAAGTTTGTCACCAGCGACGACCGAGTTACTTTATGCCATCGGTGCCGGTTCCTCATTGGTGGGGGCGACGACTCATAGTGACTTCCCTTCTGCCGCCCTTGAGCTTCCTCGCGTCGGCGGCGGAACATTGGAGAGTATTAGCGTTGAAGCCATCATTGCCGCCCAGCCTGACTTGGTCTTGTGCAAGTGGGACAGGCACCAGCCCCTGCTCGAGTCGCTCGACCGGCTCCACATCTCGACGCTCGCAATCGGGCCTAAGAACCTCGATGAGCTGTTTGAGGAGGCCGATTGGTTGGGCCGGCTGACAGGGCACGTTAGCGAAGCCGAAACATTGGTGGCGACGATGCAAACGAAACATCAGTCACTCCGACGGATCGTCGAGCGGGTGCGTCCTGAACCATCATTGAGTGTGTTCTATGAGGTCTGGGATGAACCATTGATGACGGCTGGCCCCGATTCGTTTATCGCCGAACTGCTGTTGCTGGCGGGATTACAAAATATCATCACGGACACTGACATCGCATATCCCAGAATTAATGCGGAAACGGTAATCCGTGGTAACCCTGATCTGATTTTGGCACCGACGTCGCACTTGAAGCGTGTCGACATTGAATCCTTCGGTGCCCGGCCGGGGTGGGGAGCCATCAATGCGGTAAACGAACATCGCATTTATGTGATCTCGGGTGACTTGATTTCGCGTTGTGGCCCGCGCGTGCTCGACGCGGTGGCGGAAATTATTGTGGCTGCGTACCCCAATACCGCCGCGGAGATTGCTGAGTTGACTCCGGATGTGGTTGCCGAGACGCCATGAGAGGCTTCAGTACGACATCGCTGCTGATGCGAATTGTTCTGGCGGCAGTCGCCACCTTGGCTATTGCGGCGTCGGTATGCTTCGTCGGCGCGACGTCCATCTCAGCTTCACGATTGGTGGATGCGTTGGTGGGGCGGTCGCCGCTCGATGAAACCGAGTGGATCATCTTGACGCAGTTGCGACTGCCTCGCACGATCGCAGCGATGCTTGTCGGTGGTTCGCTCGCGGCAGCTGGCGTTGGTTTCCAGGGATTGTTTCGCAACCCTTTGGCAGAGCCATATGTGATCGGTGCGTCCAGTGGCGCTTCCCTCGGCGTAGCGGTGGTCGTGATCTGGGGCCTACAGGCGTCGCTTTGGTCACTTGGTGCGACAGCCTTGATGGCCATGATCGGGTCGATCGGGGTGGTGATGCTGGTACTTGCTATTGGCGGCTTGGGCCGCACGGATTCAACAACTTCTCTGCTGTTGGCAGGCGTCGTAATCAGCAGCATGGCTGGGGCGATCGTCTCGGCATTGATGTTCCTGTTTGACCAGAAGGCAGTCGTGATTTTGTCGTGGTTGATGGGCTCGTTGGCCAGCAGCCACTGGGGCAGTGCGGCGATGGTGGGAGTACTTGGCGGGATGGGGACGCTCTCTATCTTTGCCCTGGCCAGACCCTTGGACGCCTTCGCGCTGGGAGATACCGCTTCACGTTCGCTTGGATTGGATTTGCGTCGCTTCCGTTGGCTGATCATTGCAGCCTCAAGTATCGCGACGGCAGGCGCTGTCGCTTCGTCGGGGGTGATCGGGTTTGTGGGGTTGATCTCGCCGCACATCGCACGCTCGTTGGTGGGGACGCGGCACGTGCATTTGATCCCAATGAGTGTTTGCATTGGCGCTTCGCTGATGCTACTGGCCGATGCGGTTGCTCGCACGATCATGGCCCCTGCCGAGTTACCGGTGGGAATTGTGACGGCGATCCTGGGGTGCCCCTTCTTCCTATGGCTGCTGCTCCGCGACCGGCGTGGTGCGTTGATGGGAGCGACGGCATGACGATCTTGCGTGCCGAGAACTTGACGTTTGGTTTCGATACCGAACGTGATGTGATTCGTGAATTGTCACTGGAGTTGCGGCCGGGTGAGCTGATGGTGCTGCTCGGCGGCAACGGGGCTGGCAAGACGACCTTGCTGCGCATATTGGCGGGGCATCTGTGTCCCGGTGGGGGCAGAGTGTGGTTGGACGGGAGGCCTGTCGACGAGTGGTCGACACGCGATCGTGCACAGCGTCTGGCATTGATGCCCCAAGCGGAACGTTGCGAGTCCGCAATCTCGGTGCGCGAGTTAGTGCGGTTGGGGCGAGCCGCTCATCGCGGTTGGTTAATGCCGCTCAACGAAGCCGATGAACACATCGTCGACGAGGCATTGGCCGTGACGCAGATGACGCCGTTTCAAGAACAAGCGATCACGACGTTATCGGGAGGCCAATGGCGACGGGCTATTCTGGCGCGATCGCTGACACAAGGAGCGTCGGCGCTGTTGTTGGATGAACCAACCAGTGGATTGGATTTAAGACACCAGTACGAATGTCTTGATCACATTCGTCGGCTGGTGCGAGAGAAGCAACTGATCGCCATCGTGACGCTCCACGATTTGAATCAAGCAGCCATGTTCGCCGATCGGATCTCGCTGTTAGCCGATCAACGCGTCTTCGCATCGGGGAGTGTCGCCGAGGTTCTGACTCGCGAGCGAATCAAGCAGACCTACGGGATTGATGTCTCCATTATGCAGCATCCGGTCTATGCAACGCCGGTGATCGTGCCTGTCTTGCCAGGGGATGTCGCATGCTGAATTACGCGTGGACCCCAGCAGTGATTTTGATTGCCGTGACTTTGGACGTCGCGTTTGGGGAACCACCCAACCGTTGGCATCCGGTCGCTTGGATGGGATCGTTGATTAGCTGGTGGAATCGGGTGTGGGACAGTCGGTTCGCAAATGTCAAGAAGGCAGCAGGTCGCGCAGATCATCGCTGCGGAGAGTTCTTGTGCGGGTGTGGGATCGTGGTGGTGGGGGCGGTTTTATGCGGAATGTTGGGTTGGGTAGTGCAGGCGAATGCGAACGGGGGCTTGGGGGTGTTGATTCAGGCGATGGTGCTAAAATGCTGTTTTGGATTTCGATCGTTGCAAGATGCGGCGCGATCGGTCGCAACCGAACTGCTTGACAAGAATTTGTTCAAAGCGCGAGAGCAATTAGCGTTTCATTTAGTCAGTCGCGATGTGTCGGAATTATCAGCCGCGGAAGTTTCCGCAGCGACGATTGAGTCAGTAGCCGAGAATACGTCTGATTCCGTCATTGCGCCGCTGCTTTTCTTTGTCGTGGCCGGTTTGCCAGGAGCGTTGATTTATCGGTTCATCAATACCTGCGATGCGATGCTGGGTTACCGTACCGAGCGACTGGAATGGTTGGGCAAGCCAGCGGCTCGACTCGATGATGTGCTCAATGTTCTTCCAGCCCGGATCACCGCGCTGTTAATGGTTGCTGCGAGCGTGGGCCATGGCGATCGTGTGCGTGCTTGGAAGACTTGGCGCAGCGACGCCAGGGCAACGGCCAGTCCGAATGCGGGTCAGCCAATGAGTGCCGCTGCCGGATCGCTGGGTGTTTGTTTGGAGAAACGCAGCCACTATCGGATCGGCAGCCAGTTCCCGCCGCCAGCGGCGCCGGATATCGAGCGGATGATAACCCTTTACCAACGCACAATTGTTTTAGCAGTGACGTTAACCTGCCTCAGCGGTTATCTGATCCATTGGTGTACAGGTTTAGGAAATCAGCCGTGAATTTACAGCACCTGGATTCAAACGAGGCGGTTCATGGTGGTATCGACTGGGATGAGCTACGTCGCCAGGGTATCGCCCCCGACACTGTGCTCGACCTCAGCTCCAATTTGTTGCGAGTGGATCATCCCAAGGCTGTTCAGCAGGCGATCGAATCGGCCGCGATCTCACCATACCCGGATCGAAACTCCAGCGTGCTACGTACTGCGATTGCGGAGCGACATGACGTTGCCCAGGAACGCGTGCTGGTGGGCAATGGCTGCTGCGAGCTGATCCATTTGCTTGCCGCCCATGGCGTGGGAGCGCAGCGTGACGGGGCTGACGCGCCTACAACACAAAGCGTCATTCTGGGGCCGACGTTCTCGGAGTATGAGCGAGCGTCGTGTCTGGCCGGCCTGCAGTCAACCGTGATTCTTGCCGATCAAGCCGACGGGTTTGCTGTGCCAACCGAAACCGTCGAGATGGAGTTGCGCCGAAAAGCCTATCGCGTTATCTGGATTTGCAATCCAAACAATCCCACTGGACAAGCCATCGGCGCGGACGTGATCCGCCAGTGGATTGCAAAATTCCCACGCACGACATTTATTATCGATGAGTCGTATATCGAATTTTCGGAGGCGACTGAGTCGTTAATCCATGACACGTTTGAGAATTTGGTGGTACTTCGTTCCTTAACAAAGTCCCATTCCATGGCGGGCCTGCGGCTGGGGTATTTGGTCGCGTCAGCAGCACGCGTAAGATCGATCAGCGCATGTCGTGTGCCGTGGTCAGTCAACGCGATCGCACAAGCAGCAGGCGCAGCTGCATTGGCTGCCCAGCAGCACTACGACCACGCGATGCTGAGAATGCGTGAGCAGCGAGGTCGATTGATAGACGAGCTAACTCGCCGCGGCTTCCAGCCTCTCGTCACGGATACTGGCTTTTTTCTGATGCCAGTCGAGAACGCTGGGGTGTTTCGCAATCGGCTGCTCCGTCAGGGAGTGTTGGTCCGCGATTGCCATTCTTTTGGCCTGTCAAATTATGTTCGGATCGCGGTCGGAGATGCTGCGGCGACCGACCGATTCCTGACCGCGTTGGACACTCCTTCCCTCAGCACTTCGCATCGCAGTTCTGATCTCACCCTTAGAGGAAAGATAGACGACTCCGATGATTTCGAAGGTGACTCGTTCCGCACACAACTATATGAGTTGTTCCGGATGCGACGGGACGTGCGGCGGTTTTCTTCGGACGCGATTCCCCCCGAGCTACTGGCGCGGTGGATCGACGCCGCTGTACTGGCTCCGTCGGTGGGATTGTCGGAGCCTTGGCGATTCGTATCGGTGCGTGATGCCGAAACTCGCCGCCACATCGTGCGGGAGTTTGAATCTCAGAATGCTACCGCAGCAGCAGGTTATGAAGGTGTGGCTCGAGAAAACTATCTGAGTTTGAAGCTGGCTGGCTTACGCGAAGCACCGGAGCAATTGGCAGTATTTGTTGAACCGGATCCGCACCAAGGTCGCGGTCTGGGGCGTCGCACGATGCCCGAGACGGTCGCCTACTCCGTGGTGGCTGCAATCCAAAATTTCTGGCTGGCGGCGCGTTGCGACGGCGTGGGTGTGGGTTGGGTTTCGATTGTGAGACCAGAGCAGATTGGCAGGCTTTTGAACGTTCCGCCGCAATGGGAATTGATTGCCTACCTGTGCGTGGGATACCCGTTGCATCCCGATCGAACAATTCCCGAACTACAACTCCGAAACTGGGAGGAACGTCGCGATGTCAGCGAGCACTGGATCACCCGTTAACTCATCAAGTGAACCTTATTCATGATAGAAAAATTGCTTTTTGACCTCGCGCAGGCATTCTGGTGGCCGATCATGCTGTTGGTGCTGCTATCGTTTGGCTACGCCATCTTGAAGCTGGGTGGCTTCCTCGTCGAGTCGTTTCAGCGAATGGGGCGTCCTAATCGTATCCTGATACTTCCAGCGGGTGCTGGACGATCGCTTGAAGAGATGGAATTGATTGTGCTCGGCGAGTTGGAGGGACTGAAACTGTGCAGCCGAGTGGCGCCCATGCTCGGTTTGGTCGCCACGATGATCCCGCTCGGACCGGCCTTGGCAGCGGTTTCCGCCGGGCAAACAGACACCGCTGCCGCCGGTCTGGCCGATGCCTTCGCTACCGTGATCGTGGCGTTGGTCGCTGCGTCGATCGCGTTCGCTATCTACACCGTCCGCCGCCGTTGGCTGCTGCAGGAGCTGAGCTACTGGATGGAGACGCAGTCATGAGCGATCGCCGCATCAAAATTCTCGATGATGAAGATACCGATCCCATGCTATCGTCGATCAATCTGGTCGATGTCTTCTTGGTGGCAATGGCGATGTTGATGATTGGTTTGATGAGACATCCGATGACCGAAATGATGCACGGAGATTTCACGCTGATTCGAAATGAGGGCGAATCTTCCATGGAGATTGTTGTTCGCGAAGGCGAAACACTGACTCGGTTTCAGTCAACCGGTAGTTCGTCGGAAGGCACTGGCACAGCGGCTGGAACTGCCTATCGGATGAAGGATGGATCGATGGTTTACGTCCCACACAAAGAGGAAGGACACTGATGCTGCGTTTTGATTTGATCCGCCTTCAGGCCGCTTGTTGGCTACTGATGTTGAGTGTGTCCGCTTGTGGCCATGTGGTTGCGGAAGATTCTGATACGGTAACCATGCTGCATACCTATTTGATGGCACCTGCCCGCGCAGCGACCTTGCAGGCGACTGCTCATGAGGCTGGTATTGAAGTGCGTTTCTTGCTAGTGGATTCCGTCCAGACGGAAGACCTGCGAGCGGCATTGTCTCGCTCTCGATTGGTCTTAGTCGATCTTCCGCACGCGAGTGTGGTGCCTGGAATGATTGCCACCGCGAGCGCTGCGATTGAGCATTCGAAATTACCCTATGTCGTGATCGGAGACACGCAACAGGTTCGCAGCGGTGATCTACCGGACGTCAAACCACTACAAGATCACGTCCAAGTGCCTGAGGCTTGGGCAGCACGGATCCGCGAGTACTACCGTTATGGTGGCCAAGCAAACACGGAATTTTTGGTTGCTGCCCTTGCGGACGGATCGCTCGACGATGTGGAAGCGACGACAGAATTGCCCGCCGCAAAACCATTTCCAGAACAGGGTTTTTATCACCCTGATTGGCCGGATATTCAAACGAGTTTAGATACCGTTGCCGGGTTGCTCGACGGCAATTTGGAGGGGCAGCGTGAGCGCGAAACGAGTGTCAAGAGCATTGTCGCCATCGCCATCAATCCTGTCACAATATCATCCGGTGACACCGCATGGTTGGACGCATTGATTGCGTCGCTGGCCAAGCATGGTCTGCATGCCTACGCATTCTACGGTCCGCGTCAGAATGCTGAACGGTTTGCGCAAATGACTCGTCGAGAGATTGATGGCAATTCTACTCGCTATGCCGATCTAATTATCAACGCATCCCTCGTCTTTCGGCCTCAAGAAACAAAAGCGGAGCTTGATTTGATCGGCGTGCCTGTACTGCAAACGCTGCCGTCGCTGGAGTTTGACGCCGAGCAGTGGAGGGCCAGCGATGAGGGATTGCCTCTAGGGAGCTTGTCGTATTATTACGCATCGAGTGAATTGGCTGGCATGATTGATCCCATACTAATCTCGGCTCGCAATTCAAAAACGAGTTTGCTGGAGTCCATCCCTGAGCAAACCGAAGCAGTTGCAGCGAAGGCCAAGTCGATATGTCGACTGCAACAAAGCGAGCGGTCCGAACGCCGAATCGCCATGATGGTTTACAACTACCCGCAGGGCGAAACTAACTTTGGGGCCTCTTTTTTGAACGTTCCCAGGAGTCTGGCGAATGTTCTCCAGGCGATGAAGCTCGGCGGCTACGAAACCGAAGGGTTGGATGAGTCCGTGATCACGTCTGAGATCCAGTCCTGCCTACGTTCGGTCTATGATCCTGCGCGATTGGTCGCGCAGCACGCCGAAGGCAGCGCCGAGTTGCTACCGCTTGGCGTCTACCAAGCGTGGTTCGATCAATTGCCTGTTGCGACGCAACAGAGAATTGAAGACTATTGGGGACCGCCCTCCGCCAGTGCGGTACAAATCGAGGACGATTTCGGATTTGTGATCCCGCGCCTCCAGGTTGGCAACGTTTGTATCATGCCCCAACCGCTGCGATTTGAAATCACCTCGGCGACCGAGACGGAGGTGCGAGTCAAACGCATCAATCATACTTCGTCGGTCCCGCTGAGTCATACCTACTTGGCGACCTACCTGTATCTACGTAGTCATTGGCAGGCCCACGCAGTCGTCCACTTCGGCACCCACGGCACGCTCGAATGGGCACCTGGTAAACAGCGAGCACTTTCCGTTGACGACGATCCGTCGCTGGCGCTCGGATCGATTCCAAACTTCTACCCCTACATCATGGACAACTTGGGCGAGGCGACAACCGCTAAGCGTCGCGGGCGGGCGACGATGATCAGTCATCTGACACCGATGTTCTCGCCTGCCGGTTTTCGTCCGGGACTGCATGAGATGCACGTGCTGATGCACGATTGGGAAACCGTGGCCCCCGGTCCGGTACGCAATCAGTTGGAAAGGCAACTTATTGAGTTGTTCGTCGAACACCATTTGGATAGAGACCTGGAATGGTCGCCCGAGCAAATTGGTGGCGACTTTCCAGCCTTCATGGAAGTATTGCATCCGTACTTGGACGACATCGCTCAATCAGCACAACCACAAGGGCTAGCAGTGTTGGGCGATGTCCCCGATCCGCAGCGTCGTTTTGGCATGGTGATGCAAATGCTGCGAAAACGCTTGATTGATGCGTTGGGCGAAGACATTGATGAAGTGTTCCTGATCGATGCAGAACAAGTCACCAATTCGCGGCCCGGCCGGTGGCTTCGATTGGCGTTGCAGGATCCCGAAGCGGCCAGTCGATTGGATTTACGTGCGATCGACCGGTTAGACTCCAGTGCCTACACGTCGGTGCCGAACCGAGCGGCGGAAAAGACACTCGACCCAGCCGAATTATTAGAACTAGCCCATGAAGCCCAGCGACTCGATACGGTGCTGGCTCAAAACAACGAGATCGAATCGTTACTTGCCGCACTCGATGGCCAACATGTGCCGTCGAGCTACGGCGGTGATCCGGTTCGCAACCCAGAGAGTCTACCGACGGGACGAAATTTGTATGGTTTTGATCCGTCCCGAGTTCCTACCACACAGGCGTGGCAGATTGGTGTGGGCGTGTTGGATGATTGGATCGAAAGCTACCGCCATAAACACGATGGCGAGTATCCCCAACAGATTGCTTTCACCATGTGGGCTGGAGAAGCGATGCGACATCACGGTGTGATGGAGGCTCAAATCATGCACGCGCTGGGCGTTCGTCCACGCTGGAATGGATCCGGCCGGATGACCGGATTCGACATCGTCCCAGCATCTCAACTAGGTCGGCCTCGACTTGATGTCTTGATGAGTGTGACAGGTTCCTATCGCGATCAGTTTCCGCATTTGATGAAATGGATTGATGAAGCTGTGGTAGCGGTCGCGGCTCTCGAAGCATCCGCTGACGAGACGCCGAGTGACTCGGTCAATTACGTTGCTCGGCACACCGAGCGGCTACGTCGAACACTGGAGGAAAGTGGGGTTGCCGTGACGGACGCAGTTCGACAATCGACCGCG
>NZ_SJPU01000002.1:0-22736 GCF_007860105.1 Allorhodopirellula heiligendammensis | reverse complement strand
TCACCAGTCAGCAAGCTGACCGGGAGAAATCAAAAGTTAAACCGAAAGTGTTCCTGTCTCCGGAGGCCTCGGTAGAAACCTCCAGCGATTCGCCATTTTTTTCTTCTCAACATCCTCTGTGGCAATTGCTTGCCAGAGCGAATGGAGTCGATAAAACGACCTCGCAAAGTTCTGAACTCAACAGAAGTTCTATCACCAAATTGTCAAATATCAAAAGCAACTTTGAGGCCTTGAAGGCCGCTCGTTGCCAGGTCTCAGAGTGTTGCAGACTTTGTTTTGAAGGTCAACCGGCGTTCGCCGTTTTTTTCAAAAAGTCTTTTTGGGAGGCAGTCAGTGAAGACTGCAAACCCAAAATTCTCCTCTCCTCGCCAGTGCTTCGCTGCCGTGTTCGGCGGTGTTGCTCAGCGAGGAGGCGGAAAGATATGACCTACCATCGAACCTCGCAAGTGCCTTTGATGAGGTTTTCGAGAATTCTTTTGGAAGTATTCGGCGGCACTCTCCGAAATGCCGTAAATCACGCGGCGATCCGCTCGGAAATGTTTTTGCGCCACCTCCCAGATTCGCGTTCAGTGCGTCTCTGGGGCCCCGGTTAGCCCCCGCCAGACCCGCTCCGCTGCAGTCGCAGCCAGTCGGTCGGGTACTCATCTTTCGCCGTGACCGGAAAACTTTGCTGCTCGACGATTTGGAACTCTTCCAACGGCAGATCAACCCGTGTGTCTCCATGGAGGGTCGCGTCGACACGCGTCCACCAGATCTCGTCGCAAAGTGGCAACCATTGACGGTAGATCTCACCGCCCCCGACGACAAAGATGTCCTGGGTCGCCGCCGCCGCGATCACGTCGGTATCGTTATGAATGGTCCGCACGCCATCGACCTGCCAGGCGGGGTTGCGGGTCAGTACCCAGGTCTGCCGGCCTGGCAGCGGCCTGCCGATCGAATCATACGTCTTGCGGCCCATTAGCAGGGTGCCGCCCATCGTGAGTTGCTTGAATCGCCGCAAATCGGACGAGAGTCGCCACGGCATCGTCTGATCCTGTCCAATCACGCCCTCGGGCGTCGATGCGACTATCGCTATGAGCATCTGCGGTGCCTCGTCTGGTTAACTGGTTATGTTGCGTCCTGGGATGCCGGTCGCAGGCGACGGCGAAGCGTTACCAGCCGCTCGCGGAGGGTCGCTTCGTGCCCGCGATCGACGGGATGGTAGTATTCCCGGTCGACACCGAGGTAGTCCAGGTCGGCAATCCCATCGGCTTGGTCATGAGCATATTGATAACCCTCACCATGACCAAGTTTCTGCGCACCGGCATAGTGCGTGCAGCGAAGCATGTTGGGAACGGGGATCACCTGCTGATCTCGCACGTCGCGTCGCGCCGCCCCGATCGCCATGGTAGCAGCGTTGCTTTTGGGAGCTAGCGAGAGATACGCGACTGTCTGGCTGAGCGTGAGTTGCGCCTCAGGTAACCCGATCATCTCGCACGCCTGCATGGCCGAAACAGCGATCACTAATGCCTGGGGATCGGCATTTCCAACGTCCTCACTGGCCAAAATCACAAGCCGACGGCACAAGAACCGGATGTCCTCGCCGCCTTCGAGCATGCGGGCGAGCCAGTAGATCGCAGCGTCAACGTCGCTGCCACGGATGCTCTTGATCAGCGCGCTGGCCAAGTCGTAGTGGTCATCGCCGGTGCCGTCGTAACCGCCCACGCGGTTGGTTAAGGATTCCATCGCCACTTCGCGATTGACGCGTCCTCCCTCAGTGACGACGCTTTCGACCGCGACCTCCAACGCTGCTAACGCCCGCCGAGCATCGCCGTCAGTCGCTGTCGCCAGGAACTCGATTGCGTCATCGGTCACTTCCACCCCCCGCCCACCCAAGCCGCGATCGACGTCGTTGATGGCCCGCCGCAGAAGCTCGGCGAGCTGCTGCGCTGCTAATGGTTCGAGCGCAAAGATTTGACTACGGCTAATCAATGCCCCGTTAATTGCGAAGTGCGGATTGCTGGTCGTTGCTCCGATCAACGCGATCACGCCAGCCTCCACATCGGCTAGCAGGGCATCCTGCTGTGATTTATTGAAGCGATGGATCTCGTCAATGAATAAGATCGGACGCTTGCCACCGGCGGCGACCTCATCGGCGGCCGTCCGCAGCACCTCGCGAACCTCTTTGACGCCACTGTTGATCGCATTGAGCGAAATCAGCTTGGCATCCGTTTCCGCAGCGATCAGTTTCGCCAGCGTCGTCTTGCCACAACCGGGCGGACCATGGAGGATGATCGAACCGAGTCGGCCGCTGGCGATCAGTCGCTGCAATAATTTGCCGGGACCAAGGATGTGGTGCTGACCCGCAAACTCATCGAGCGTTTGGGGACGCATTCTTGCCGCCAACGGCTGAGCGGCAAACAAATGATCGGCTTCTTGCTGTGCAAACAAATCCATGGTGTCCACCGGAGTGACCGTGAGGCGAATGAAAAAAATGTTGGGCTATGCAGCGATCACGATCGGTGTCGCGATCACCGGACGCTTGTTCTGGATGATCGACGATTGGAGCCGTGATTGGACCACCAACAACGCCCGGTTGTCGATAACCGATCCCGATCCCTTGTTGCGACCCTTCGAGGTGGCTGGCGATATCCCAGCCGTAATCAAGAAAATCAAGAGCTGGGTAGCCGGGCAACCAGGATGGGATTTGGCTCCAGGCGAGACGACCGAACCTGGAGATCGTCTGCATCTCACCCGCACGACGCCCGTTTTTCGTTTCGTAGACGATATCTGGGTGGAGTTGACGCCGCAGCAGCCCGCAACCGGCGAGTTGCCGCGAACCCGCGTCGACGCCTGCAGTCAGTCACGCGTCGGCAAAGGTGACTTGGGACAGAATCCCCGCAATTTGAAAGTACTGCGGGCGGGAATTTTAGGAGATTCATCGTAGGACGGGACAGTTGTTCCGCCCGTAACCTGTGTGCTCGCTCGGGACGGATTCACTCGTCCAGAGCCTATTCGCTCGCTCGGGGCCCATTCGCTCGGTCGGGGCCCATTCGCTCGGTCGGGGCCCATTCGCTCGGGCGGGGCAATGTTTCCCAGTTACGTCAGAGCGTTCCCGCGTGCTGGACGACCGGCTGGGGGACTTCGTTCATTGTGAGGGCCACTTAGTCCGCATCGCTACTGACGCGCTTCAGCATAGTTCAGCGGCATCCAGGCGGCATCTTGTTCGCTGCTGGCGACACACTGCTGGATAAACAGCATCCCCTCGACGCCGTCGTAAACGTTGGGGTAGACGGTATCTCGCCGCTCGAACGCCGCGCCGCTGGCACGCAGCGTGATGTCATCAAAAACGGCATTGTAGAGGTTTGCGAAGGCATCGTAAAAACCCTCGGGATGGCCGGCAGGTAATCGGCTTGACGCCTCCGCGAGCGGTGTCATCGTCCCTGTGCCCGGGCTGCGAGTGTAGATTTGATGCGGTTGGCCTGCTCGCCGGACGACCAGTTCGTTGGGCGATTCCTGCCGCCATTTCAGTGATGCCAACGTGCCATCGACTTCCAGCTCGAGATCATTCTCGCGGCCGTGGGTGACCTGGGAAGCAGTAAGCACCCCGATGGCCCCATCTTGATAGCGAATCACCGCAGTGCCGTAATCATCCAGGCGGCGTCCCGGTACAAACGTCTTGAGGTGACAACTGACTGATTCGGGCAGTTCGCCGGTCACGTACCGTCCCAGCTGGAACGCGTGGGTGGCGATATCGCCAAACGTTCCTGCCGCCCCGCTCTTGGCTGGATCCGTTCTCCAGGCCGACAGCTGACCCCCATCATCCTCGCTCGTACCGGCGAGCCAACCTTGAATGTACTGACAGCGAATCGCATTGATCTTGCCGAGTTCCCCTGCCTGAATCATCTCTCGGGCTTGGCGAATCATGGGGTAGCCGGTGTAGTTGTGCGTTAAGGCGAACACAACGTCTGAGTTTTCAATGGTTTTGAGCAACGATTCCGCTTGCGCCAAATCGAGCGTGATCGGTTTGTCGCAGACGACGTTGAACCCCGCTTCGACGGCCGCTTTGGCAATTTCGTAGTGAGTGTGATTGGGCGTCGCGATACTGATGAAGTCGACGCGTTCGTCGTCGGGCAAACGGGCTTCGGCATCGAGCATCGCTTCGTAGTTGCCGTAGGTGCGGGACTCGTCCACACCATAGCTAGGTGCGGCCTTCTTGCTCCGTTCAGGATCGCTCGAGAATACTCCCGCCGTCAACGTACACCGATGATCAAACTCGGCTGCGATGCCATGAACCGGGCCTATGAACGACCCTGGGCCACCACCGACAAGGCCCATGCGGAGCTTGCGATTCAAGGGAGGATTCAGCGCCATGTCAGTTCTCTGGGGGAGGGAGGGGTGATAGGAAACAGTGGATTCTGCAATCGTAAAGTTCTCGGGCAATCGGTACAATGATAGAGTCAGATGGCGATCACCCGCGTCATTTTTGCCGTTCTGGCGGCACTCCTGTCACTTGTCTCCCCCCCTTAAGCGACTCTGCGATGCAAGATAATCCTCTCGAAACGACCTCCATCGCTAATTCTCGAACTCACGTGTGTTGTGCAGCGTGGCGATCACCGCACCGCCAGCGGTGCATCACAGCGGCCTTGCTCGCGACGACAGTCATGGCGATTTTGGTAGCGGTCTATTTCGCGGGTGTGGCACGTCAAGCGGCGCGCACTTCGTCACCGCTGGATGGGGCGTGGCAGGGGCTGCCGATTGCCAACGCGACTGCGGCGGTATCGAGTGAACGATTCTCGATGTGCACGGGCCCACTGGCGGACACCAACGAAGCGCTGTTTGTTCTCGACCACAATTCAGGGTTGCTGCAGTGCTCGGTGCTCTATCCCCGCGTGGGACGCTTCATGGCCAGCTACACCGTCAATGTCGCTGACGCGTTAGGGATGGAAGCGAAAGGGGGCAGTTATATGATGGTCACCGGAACGTCGGATTTTCTCTCGGCGAGCAATCGCCCCATCGGCAGGTCGGTGATCTACGTGCTCGACACCACCACTGGCAATTACGCCTGCTATGGCGTTCCGATCAATCAAAATGCGATGAAAGCAAATCAACCGCAACAGGGTGTGCTGTTCTTGATCAGCCAAGGTGCAGCCAATCCCGTCATCGACCGCGATAAGCTGCGGTAGTTATCGCCCGGTATTTCGGTGGGATCGCAGTCGAAAACACATTTTTCTGCTCACGCCGCCAGGGAGCGCTATCGCATCCGGATTGGCATGTTGCTCTTGTCAATCGCTTCGGCAGCGTAATTATCGACTTCATTGACGTTGAGCTCCGCCCGATAGTGCTCGGTGCGTACGACTTCGATGTCGCCGTTTTCGTTTTCGGCGACCGCCGCACCATGGTGACGGGTTAATTCGAGCATCGCCAAGAACCACCCGATGTACGCAGATTTGTGCTGCCCGGGCTCGATCATGTCGATCAACTCGACCCGCTCACGGTCGGCCAACGCATGATGAATTCGCTGCATGTAGACGTGGATGGGCGTGTCGTCGTAGATCACCTCTGTCGCCGGTGGTCCCGCCGATTCACGCATGATGCGGCCGAAGGCGGATACTAAATCCCAGATCTCGAGTTCAACGATCGGTTGGTCGGCAGGATCGTTTCGCCGTGATGGCAAGTCATCGGCGAGACGTTCAAACCGCGTCTGCCAGCGTGTCGACATCTCGTCGAGCACCGAGGCTGCGTCACGTATTTCTTTGTACTCCAGCAACTTTTGGACGAGTTCTTCGTGCGAGTCCTCGATCACTTCCTCGGTCTCATCGTCCTCGATCTTTGGCAGTACCGCGAGGCTCTTCATCTCCACCAGCGTGGCAGCGAGTTCGAGAAAGTCACCGACCTCGCCCAGGTCCAGTTCCTGCAGGAGGTCCATGTACTCGACGTACTGAGCCACGACTTTCGCCAGTGACATCTCTGACAACGACAATTCTTGCCGCCTGACCAGATACAGCAGCAGATCGATCGGACCTCGGTAAGCGGGCAAATCAATGCGGAAGGTCATGGCCCGGAGCCGAGAGGGAAAACTGGAAACGAGAAGTGGCGTTGAGGCTGGCCGTATGCGCCGAAAACCGTCAGGGCCCTGCTGGTTGATGAACTCGCTGCGCCAACGAGGTCGTCGTGAACGACTCACGGGCGGTTCGGATTTGTATTCACCCATCGGGCCCCGAAAGCGACGAACCTGATAGGCCGTGAGACCTCAGCTAACGTCGCTCGCCCTTAGGATACCAAAGAATGGATCACGACCGAAATGCATGCCACCAAACTCGACAGCACGATCCCCCAGCCCGCTAGCCCACGCAGGACCACACTGGCAGGCTGCCGCATCCGAACCCAAGATTCTCGAAAACACATCGCCGCAGTATTGCCGGTCGCAGCGTTCTCGTTCGTACTCGCGCTCAGCATTCCGCTACTGGACCGTGACAGAAAAAAGGACCGTGGCGGAAAAATCGCTCGCCAGACCAGTCCCAGCAGCATCACCAGAGTGGCGATCATCGCCGCCTTCGCACTCATTGTTGGCGAGGGTAGCCAGGATCGTGTGGGGGTGATTTGGATCGATGCGTTGATCGCCGCACGCCGGGCCAGGTTCTGCTGCTCATACTCGGTTAGCCAAGAGGTCGCTTTCGCTTGACGATCCATCCAGAAATCTCGCCAGCGGGTCAACGGCGTTGCCGCCTCGGGATTGCCGTTGCTGGATTGGAGGTCGGTTTCTTGATGCCCTGTCGATTTTTGAAGCCCTGTCGAGACGGTGCGAAAGACAGTTTCGGACGCAGAATCTCGAGCCACTACGGACTGCCCTTGCGACGTGCAGTCGGCCGCGTAGAGCTCGGCGGTTTCACGGTACCACTGCATCCAGGCGACATCCGGCGTCCGTCGAACACTCATTTGCTGCACCAGATCTTCTCGCAGCTGATCAGCCGTTTGTCTGGTTTCGTTCACCCGGTACGTCGTGCGCTTGCCGTTCGGTTGTGTGATGGTGACCGCATACGCCTGTCGATTGGCCGGTCCGCTCGAACCCTGTTCCAGCGTCTGGCCGAGCACACATAGAAGTGTGAAACTGGCTAAGCCGACCAATGTGATGTCGATCAGATAGGAGCGTGTGAGCATCTTCAACTGAAAACCATGACAACACGGAGGGGCCACAAGACGTTCGATCGGTCGCTTCTCGATACGAAACTATCGATAAATTCCGCAACGGGTATATTGTATCGGCGAGCGGCGAATCCGCTGATTAGCAAACCTAGTCCGATTAAAAGATTTGGCGGCCACGTTATCGAAAACATGATTGATTTTGAGATCAAAATTTGCGGAATTCAGTCCGCCGGCGATGTTGCCGCCTGCGCCGCCGCGGGGGCTGACTGCATCGGGCTGAATTTCTACCCCCCCAGTGTGCGTTACCTCGATCCTCGGGGAGCGACCGCGCGGGTAGTCAATGATCGGGCCGCCGCCGAGGGGCTCGTCCGCGTGGGGTTGTTCGTCAATGAGCCCGCCAGCTCCATCATCGATATCGCTCAATCGCTGGGACTTGATGCCGTTCAGCTCCATGGCGACGAAACGCCGTCACTTGCCGAGTCCCTATTGAAAAAGGGAATCTCGGTAATCCGGGCAATTCGCTTGCCAACCACATCGATGTCGCCCGCGCAGATCCAGGGGTTTATCGGGCCGTGGGCGGAGCTCCCAGTCACATGGCTTTTGGACGCTGACGCCGGAGCGGCTTACGGCGGCGGCGGTCGACAACTCGACTGGGCGTCACTGGCTACCTGGAGCGGAGAGACATCGCAGCAGGACGACGGACCCAACTGGATCTTGGCAGGCGGGCTGAACTGTGAAAATGTGGCCCAGGCCCGCCGGACCAGTACTGCGAGACGAGTTGATGTGGCCAGCGGCGTGGAATCGAGCCGTGGCAAGAAATCGGCGGAACTGATTCAAAGATTCGTCGTCCAGTGCCGGGCAAGGGGCGTTGACGAATCGGCCTAACTTTCGCAAACTCTGCCTTCTGCATTAGAAAAACACCACACGAACCAACGCGGCCGTGGCGGAACTGGCAGACGCGCTAGGTTGAGGGCCTAGTGGGAGTTAATCCCGTGGAGGTTCGAGTCCTCTCGGCCGCATTATTTTTTCTGGGCTGGCAACACGTTAATCCGTGTTGCCAGCTTTGCAAGTGAAAAAAAGGCGGGTTCAGAAATGGACGGGCAATTCACGGGGTTACGTTCGAATGCGATGCAATTGCTCGCGGTCCCTGTAGTCGCTCTCGCCTTCTTGTTTTGCGGCTGTGGTGCTGAGCCAATCGCACAAGAGGCATTGCAGCCGCCCGTTCTTGAATCGGAAGCCCCGGAAGAGTCTAAGCCTTGGACGCTGGATGCACCCGAGGATCCGACCGAATTGTTCGCTTACCGATGTCGGTATGCCGCCGAAAACAAGGGGTTTGGATACGACTGGAATGAGTCGTCGATCGAAACCGAGTTGGTTGGTCGCGACAAGGTTACTGCCGCTGTCCGCTGGAAGTTGCCCGAGCGACCCCACAAGAACGAAGCCGCAACGCTAGAAGTGATCGCGGATTCAACCGACCTTTCCGACGAAGAAGTTTTCTATTTGGCCACCTATGGTTTTGGCAACGGCTACGACTTTGGACAGCGGAACGAAAACCTGATTGATCTCATGAACTCCGCAAGGGCGGAGTCTCCCGTGGCTCGGAAGATCGATGGTGTTTGGGTCATTACTTCATACGTTCCAGATCATGAGCAGGGAGCCAAGACGCTGATGCGTTGGACGTTCCAGATTGAATTGCCCACCGATTTAGAGGTGACGTTGAAACCACTGCCGACTAAAGTGAGGACATGAGCGTGGCAACTGTTGTATCAAAAGCGGAACTCGAGGAGCTGAAAGGCTTTCTCGACGCATACATTGACAGCACCGGAGAGTCGGTGACTGAGATTGCGAATCGGGCTGGCGTGAACCGCCGAATCATGAGCGAGTTCCGAAACGGAAGCACCAAGGGATCTCCTCAATTGGAGAACTATATTCGTACGCTGAGAGCGATCGGCAAGAAAACGATCGTCGTTGACGACAATTCCGACCTCTGATAATTTCTGTCCAGCGTGTCACTTTTTTGTGACAAGCTCTCTTGACACTGTGTCACGAAAAAGTGACACTCGCCCTTCGTGCCTTGTTCGCGGGGTGGGTTTTGTCTTCCTCGCTGTTGACTTTCTCGCGGGTTCGGCACGTTTAGGGCTGGGGAATTGTTTCCTGGTTCGACGTTGCCATGAGGGCGGTTGCCGTGCGCTGTCGCCTTCGGAAACCTGATGATTTGAATCCTTGGTCTCGCGGTCCGGGTATTGGCCGCGGGGCCGGTGATTCGCTTCATCGCAACCGTGAGTCAGCGCGATGGGCAAATGCCTGAAGGTGCGTAAGGGGGATGGAATCCGGATCGGGGACGATGTCCTCGTCGAGATCAATCAAGGGTCGCCACACTTGTTCATTGCGTGCCCGGATGGCATGCGGATCGAGTTGATCAAGCGAGAGAACCGGTTCGAGCGGCCGGCTAAGAAAAAACACAACATCTTGCCTCCCGCGGCAATGGTGTTAGTTGCTGCGGTTTTCCTGGGAGGTGGCTGCAGTGACCCAGCGGCCCGGGCGTCGTCGAACGGTAGCGTGGGAGGCGAGGCTGTTTCTCGTCCGGCACTGAGCCCCCACGTGTCGACGTCCGGGTCGCTTTCTTTCTATGGCGACGAGACGGGTCGATTGGAACGGCACTATCACGATCGCCTGCGGATGATCGAGTCGACGCCGTGGCCCGAGTCGGAGGATCCGCGGGATTTGGAGCCGGTGGATATTCCCGTGCTGCCGGAGTTGACGCCGGGGGTGAGGATCATTGTCGTGCCGGGCGATTGCGATTGCGATTGCGATTGTGGCGAGGTGACGCTGTGACCGGTCTGCCAGCCGCGAAACCGGCGTGTGCGGTGTGTGATCTTTCGCATCCGATTGACCAACCGCACGATGTGGAGTCGTCGACTTACAAGCTCGGGTTCTGGCTCGAGCACGATCGCTGGCCGACGTGGAAGGATGCGATCGCGCATTGTGACGTGCGGACTCGGATCGCTGCGGAGTTGGATCTGCGTCGGCGTGGGTTGTGGCCCATGGGCAAGTGGGAGGCGGAGAGGACACCTCGTGAACGCTCATCGGCCGGAACAAACCTGCTGAGCGGCTTGGCGACTATCGGCCCTGCTCCTTTGGGCGTTCCAGAAGGGAGCGATCGTTAGCGATGGGCCGACGTGCAACCCAGCCGATTCCCTCGCATTTGCGTGCGGCGTTCTACGCGGCGGCCTGGTCGCTCGCCGCTACCGGGAAGGTGACGCGTGAGGATGGGAGCATCCGCGACGTGGCGGCCGAGTGCGGCCGTTGCCGTCGGATCACGCGGCGGCATGGGTTGGCGGTGTTATGGGCAACGGCTTGTGCGCTGCGGTTCAGCGAGCTGGCCCGGCTGCGGGTGGCGGCGGTGAGTGAGAGCGGTTTGTCGGCGTTGATTGAGCGATCGAAGGGCGGGGTCGATCATCGGGTTGGCGTTGCAAGGGGATTGATCGCCGAGACGATGCGGTGGCGGTCGGAGTGCAGTGAGAGTTTTCTATCGCCGCTGTTGTTGCCGGCCAGGACGGGGGCGGCGCTGAGTTTGAAGGCGTTCAATCGGGACGCGTGCGGGTTGTTTCGGGGGCTGTTTGGGATTGAGTTAACGAGTCACTGCTTGCGGGACACGGCGTGCCAGCAGGCGATGGCGGACACGGGCGATATTCGCGTGGCGCAGACCCTGCTGGGACACCGATCGGTGAGGACGACGGAGGTTTATGTCGCAAAGCAGGACGCCCGGGCGTACCAGGTACCGTTGTGGGTGCCGGATGAAGGCCCCTCACCCCCGGCCCCTCTCCCCACGACGCGTGGGGAGAGGGGAGAAGGTTCTTTGAGGGTCTTTGATCCTGAGCGGGGTGTCGCATGAACGTGTTGATGCTCGCGTGTTTATTAGTTTGGCCATTATCGATCATTGGGCTGTTGTACCTGTTTGGCCGGCCAGCCGAGCAGGTCAGCGGCGTTACCAATCGGTGCACCGAATCGCATGAAGGCGAGGTGGTGTATCGATGTTGCCGTCAAGTCGGACGGAGCCGATGCGGAGGGATCCGCGGCTCGATCCCGGAGCGACACCGATGTCGCTCGCCCTAGGGTGAGAGCGAGCCCGTGGAGGCGAGCTTGTTTACAGGTTGCCTAGCTTGCCGAGACGGGTGTCATGACGACGGTTCGGTTGTCCCTAGTTCAGTCGAATTAGGGACAACCGATTTTCGAACACGTTTTGAAACAGCGAAGGATGAAGCTATGTCAGGCGAGAATGAACTAAATGCAGTGGCTGAGCCCGTGGGGCGGGCTCCGGAGTGGGTGGTGATCCAGTTGGCCAGTGGCGATCCGATTGAGCCAGCGCTGGCGAAGTTGGAACCGAGCATTGAGAACTATCGGAAGCTCGCAGCGATGATTGCCGGGGCGAGTTTGTTTGTGACCGAGGAGAAGGATGCGTTGATGCTCGATGAGGCTCACGACGCTGTCACTCAAGCATGGAGCGACTTTGTCCATGACCACTAAACCGAAATGGTTGATCGTTGACGTTAGCAGTTGGGCCTATCGCGATTTGCACGCGGCGGGACCGGGGGAAGCGTGCGTTCGAAATTTCACCCGGCGGTTGGCGTTGTGCCGTGAGGAGCTGCGGCCGTCGCGGATCGTGCTGTGCTTCGACGCGGAGGGTTCGTTCCGGAAGGATTTGGATTCAACGTACAAGGCGAATCGCGATGAGTCGCCGGTAGGGCTCGATGAGCTCATTGAGCGGATTCGGAAGCATGCGGCCGATGAGGAGATCGATTGCGTGTCGGCCCCGGGGTTCGAGGCGGACGATTGTATGGCGACGTTGGCGGGGATCGCGATCGATCAGGGGCAGCGTGTGGTTCTCGCGAGTCGGGATAAGGATCTCCGTCAGTGTTTAATCGGCGGCGGCGTGAACATGCTGCTCGATGCGCAGCATGGGAAGCATGCGGCCGATTTCGAGTACTTCACGGCGGCGGACCTCGACGAGTTCTATGGGCTGCGTCCGGATCAGTGGATTGAGTACCAGATGCTCGTCGGTGACACGAGCGACAACGTGCCTGGGTGCCCGGGCGTGGGCGACAAGTACGCGCGAGAGATTTTGCGAAAGTGCTCGACTCTCGAGCGGTTTGTTTCGCGAAGTTTCGAGGCGGCGATCCCGGCGAGCAAACGCTACGCGGTGCTGCGGTTTTTAAAGAACGGGGACGCGGAGAAAATGCGGCGGTTGGTGACGCTGCGGCATGATGCGCCATTGCCGGGGTATTGGTTTGAGGAGGTGGTGGCGTGAGCGTGGAAGGACTAAGACGCATTCCAGGCTGCTGGCGGGAGGCTGAGGCTGAGGAGAACGCGGCTGATCTGTCGGATTACTTGCGGCGGGTGCTGTGGCGGCTTAGGCATGTGCCGGAGCTGCTCGGGTGCTTGGAGCGGTTTGAGGCTTGCGTGAAGGGTTTGGACGTCGGATGCATCGAGCATGCGGATATTCAGTATCTGCGGCAGTGGCTGGTGCGGATGGAACTGCGTGGGACCGTGCGTCGTGGACTGCCTGATTATGAGCTGGCCTTGGATCGGTTGAACTCGATCGAGTGCGGGAGTTTTGCGCCGTTGCATCGTGATCGGTTGTTCGATGCGGCGGACCTCGCCGACCTGGAATCGCGAATGGCGGGGCTCTGCGTCGAGCAGGAATTTCCCTACCTGTCTGCCATTGGGTTCAAGTGTGATTGTCCTCGCCGCATGGTGATTTTCGTGATCCATGACGGGACGCCGGTCGTCCAGGATTTGACCGGAGCCTGCGAGGCGCTGTTTCACCATGCATGCGAGACAACGCGATCCGTTCCTGCGGAGCATTTTGGGCGTTTCGATTCGAACCGCAGCCGGGATCGATTCATTGACGAATCGAGCGTGAAAGTGGATCGATTGGGATTCGATCTGCGAGGACCGTATTGCTATCGCAAGGGCGGACTGCACGCGTGGGTGCATGATGACAGCGAGGTGACGCCATGAAGATGCAAGATGCCTTTTGGTTGGCGAACCATATTCAGGCCAACGTGCCAGGCGTGAAAGTGACAGCCGTGGGGCCGTTTTTGCCGCATGAGCAGATCACGGCCGCGAGCGAGTGGAAAGTCGGTGCGATCGGCGAGGGGATGGAACGGCCGTGGATCCTGAAGACAGAGGCGGAGCTGGCGATGCTCGTCTCGGCGATGCACAAATTGGCTCCGAAGCCGGAAGGGATGTTGTTTTGAGCACGCATGGAAGCAAGAAGGCGAAGGGGGATGGGCCGTCACAGTTGCAGATGGATTGGGACCGGTACCAGCGTGAAGGCTGGATCGCCAATGCCGCGATGCCCGATGGGATCGCCAACGATGGGACGGTCGTCCGCGCGGACAAGCTGGCCTCGCTGTTGTTTCACCTGAACGGACACCTCGGCGACAACGGGGAGGCGTTCCCCAGTCAGGATTTGCTTGCGCAGAAAATGAAGGTCTCGACGAAAACCGTCGGCCGGGCGGCCGAGGCGTTGCAGAACATGAGCCTGCTGATCGTGCAGTTGAAGAACCGGCCGGGGTTCAAGCGGGTGATCAATCATTACCGGATCGTGTGGTCCGAGCTGCTGCTACTCGATCCGGATCGCCGGCGGGCGTTCGGTGAATCGATCTCTGGACGTCGTCGCGAATCGCGATCGGACAATCGGCCCGATCAATCAGACGTGGGCGCGGATCAATCAGACGTGCCGACCGATCAATCAGACGTGTGGACCGATCAATCGGACAAGGCGTCCCCCAAACTATTCACTAACCATTCAAAGAACTCACCACCACTCACTGAGGCCGACCGAGGGGGTGGAAACATCCCAGGCGAAAGTCCCGGGTCTTGGAAAGTGGTGGTGAGTGCTTTAGCTGCGCTGGGCATGGGTGGTGCCCGGAAAGCAGTGGCTGCGGCGGATCGCCGTGGATTGTCACCGCAGGACGTCGACGAGCTCATGGCTCGCTGGGAGCGGCTTCGGGCCCGTCAGCCAAGCGTGACCGTCGCGTACCTGTACCGGTGGCTGACCGGTGAGAGCCGGCCACCCGAGGAACAGGAAATCCGCAAAGCGGGTAAGCCGAGTCGATCGCTGACGAGCGACTCGACGCGGCTCGAAACTATTCGTACTCGCGTCATCAGAGCCAGTCGAGGGACGGGCATGAGCGACGAAGAGATTTCGGCAGAGCTGCGCGTCAAGCTGCAGCAAGCCGGTTTTCCACCGGATGCGATCCGCATCAACGGCAGTAGCAATATTTTCAATCGAGGAGGGCGGCATGCAATGCAAGTTGACGGCTGAGCAGTTGGGCGAGATGTCGGAGTTTCTCGCCTTCCTAGATCAGTACCTGATCGAAGGCACGATCACCGACAACGTCAACGAAACGCGACCCTATGGCCCCGATGCGTTTGTGTCGGTCGCAAGTGCGCGTTGGCGGAAAGTGAAACCGATCTTCGATAGCGAAAAGGAGAAACGCTTGCAGGCGGAAATCGCCGTGCTGCAGAAGGCGATTGAATCGAAACGTGAGCAAATGCGGACAAAGCACAAATCACGTGATCTGTGAAACCAATTTTCAAAAGCGACGAGGAGAAGTGATGGCGAAAAAAGGCGAGAAGCTTTATATGGTCGAGATCGGGTACGGGGAGGTCTGCGTGGGTACGCTCACGCAGTGCCAACGAGTCCAGTCCGCGATCGCGGCGTGTCAGTTGGTGACGGCGGCTTATCTAGACACGCCGGGGAAGTCGGCTGGCGAGCGGCGTGTCCTCACCGAATCGGATGAAGGCGTCGTTGTGAAAACGTGCAAGCATCGCGTGTTGTCCGCAGAGGAGTTCCGACGTGAAAGCACGTTGAAGATCGGCATGACGCCGGCGGATCAGGTGAAGGGCGGTGTGGTATGAAAATGGCCAGGGCGAGCAAGGATGATCTCGATCGAATGATCGCGTTCATGCAGTTCATTGAGGAGTTCATGGATTACGGAACCCACACTCCGCAAAATGATGAGTATGAAGAGGAGTCGATCGAGCTCACAGATGAAGGTTTTGCCGAACGCCTGCGGGAATTGTGGGGCCGCCGGTTTGGGCACCATGGAGTCGATATTGCGTGGTCTCGCGTCGTGTTTGGTTGCGGCGTTTTGATCGACAACGTGTGCGATCCGAACGCGGACACGTTGGAGTGGAAACCGGAGCTCGCGGCGAAGATCGAGGGCTGGCGATGCTTTCACTGCGATCAGGTGTTTGGCGACCGAGACGCAGCGTTGGTGCATTTCGGGGGATCGGAGATCCAGACTCCGGCCTGCAAGATCGATGCGGTGGCGTTTCGCGATTTGGAACGTCTAGCGGCCTCCTACGTGAATGAGGATACGGAGCTACATAAGGAGGTGGCCGCGCTGAGGTCGCGTTTGGCGGATGCGACTCGGCGGGCCGAAGAGGATGGCTATGCGCGAGGCTTGGCGGATGCGAAGAAACATCCCGGGGAGTTGGGGCTGTGCGTTGCCGAGCCCGAGCAGGTGAAAGGCGGTGCCTCGTGACTGAAGAACCTGCGAATTATGAACTCACGCCCGTCGGCCGGTCCGACCGGAAGGTCGACGCTCCGGCGAGTGATGAACTCCAGCGGGCTCGGGAGCTGGCCGCATGCCTGGCGTTTGCGATCCATCAAGCCAACATGCAGAAACGCTACCAGGTGAGCCTGTCGATTGAGGAAGCCGAGGAGCTGTGCCAGCTGCTGCATGACTCGATCCGGACTGCTGATCAGTTGACGGCGAAGGTGGGCGGGCGATGATCGCTTTGAGACCTGGCGGTGCCGCCGAGGCTGGCGGCGTGAGCAGCTCGAATAGTTATCCGGGCGGGAAATCGGGGACGGGGATCAAAGAGGCCTGACCCATTTGGCCGCTCTTTGACCCATTTGGCCGCTTCTTAAATAGTCGCTGCTCAACTAGATCGAATGATATCTTCGACAGTAGTTATGATTTCGGAAATGTTCAGCTTGAAAAACTCTCGTTTCGGATTCACACGAAAAGCAGCAAGTCTTTCATGAACCGCTTTCTCAACGAGATAACAATCTGTGACAAACCAATGTGCTAGTACGTCAAAAGGAAGAGGACTACTAGTGGTGCGACTCAGTCCCCTGGACCGTTCAGCGGTGTTTACTCTGGTTAGTCCGATTTTGAAAAGATTGTCAGCATGTCCCAAACACCGCATCACATAGACGTAACCTGATTTCGGACCAATCTCCACTAGTTCAGTGCGCCGCAAAAGAAAGCTTGATAGAGTTTTGTTGACCCAAGAAACATTAATTGAAACCCAAGTCTTCCCAGCGATTGGATGTCCTTCTGCGTCTGCTCCAATCTCGCCAGAACTCAGCTTCTTCCAATATCCGTCATTTTCAAAACCAATTTCAGGAGGTTTAATTGTTCGAGATTGCGGTCCTTCGCAACTCGTCGCCATTGCCTTTACCTCGACCTCATAAGCTACGGGAAATTGATTGTTCAACGCGTTAAACACCCAGTCTTCTTCACGTTGGGAAGAAATGTCTGTATTGAACCTGACGTTACTCACGAAATCCTGTTCAGCTATAAATGCTACTGGCAGAAAGATCAATGAAGTTGCCATACCAAGCAGATCTTTGTATCGGACTATTTCGTCGTTCGCTACTTTAAGTATATTTTCCATTTCTGATGGAGGAAGGTCGTCGAAACCGGTCGTTTCATTGGTATAGACGGCGTACGAATTCCCATTGTCCTGTGCAAGATACCAACAACGGTTTTTTGCGTCATTAAGATCAAATCTAAGTAGCAGGTGTACTCGTGCGGCGACTGGAAATTCTTCAAGGTATCTGTCTGAGACAGGGATTTCAGGTGCGGCATCGAACGCTTCCTGTTTGAAAGGACTGGATTCGCATCGATCCAGCAGCTCTTCTTTGGTTAAAGCTATCAATTCGTCTGGAACTCGGGGGGGGCTTTCTCCGGCTACAATCACGCAAGATAGTTCATTCTTGTGTCGAATTAATGAACAGCCTGCAATTACAAACTCGCAGTCGGCGGTGGGTACCACGAACCCCGAATCATTAGTCATGTTAAAAGAATAAATAACACCCTCCTCCATGACTGCATTCAGTATCTCAGGATCTTTATCTAAAAGATCGTCGCTTTCATACCAATTAAAAAAATCATTTATTGACAACAAGTGATCTATTTCAGTGCGGAGTGCAAATTTCACAAGTGAGTCCCGGAAGGCAAAAAAAGATTCAAACATGTTAAACTGTAAACTCATCGAATGGGGACCAGACGTGACCAGTCGGTTGAAGCACTCATGAAGGAAAGTGCGAAGTGTCCGCGACATGACGAGCCCACTTCCATTGAGGCACTCAGTTTGATGAAGGAGAAGGGTTTTTTTCCATATCTCTTCGATCTTTGTTTTTGCTCCTACGTCGAGCTCCATTGCCCTTAATAGGTAGTCTTGTTGCGACTCATAATCTGGATGATCCGGTGGCAACATTAACGATCGTCCGATTTCACGCATTCGACGTTCGTGTTGGGATGCAGGGACTACTACACGGTTGGCGGGCGGAATCCATATTAGACTCTCTGGCTGGTTCGTCTTGCGTTTTTCCAAAAAACGACGTTTGCGTGAACTCGATTGCTTTGGCAATTCGTGTTTGCGACGTTTCTTTCCCATGTTAAGATCACTAAAAACAGCCGAGAATGAGGTGAATTGATATTCAGCTGTACCAAATTCCGATGTCGACATGCTAGGTGCGAAGCAGCCTGCTACCGATCACGTGTTGGCGGAATGGTGAAGAAAGGGGGCCGGGAGAGGATAAGAGGAAAGGCCTCGTTTTAGCTCGGCTAGAGTTATCCTGGCGGGAAGTCGGGGTTGTCTACTAAGTGTGCTGATCGTCGTCATGAGTCGCGAGGTATTTCGATCTGTTAGGCTGCAACGTCCGTGAAATCGCAATACTACCTCCGTCCCATACTTTGACCCTAGAAACTACCCCCATCACATTGGTGTTCTTTCTTCGTCACCGGCGCCAATTCAGAGCAACATCGGGTGTCAGCCACGAAGGGCAGAAGGGGGCACCCCATTTTTGCCACCCTCACTTCGTGCTGACGAATTCTGCCATACCTTGCCCGCACGCTGAATCAAAGAAGCCTGACTCATTCGGCCGCTCTGCGGGAGGATAGTCGGGTGCGGGCATCTATCAGCGGTTGATCCAATCAGAGCGTCATCCGGTGTGGGCCGCCGGTGCATTTGAAGGCCGTACGCGTACTTGCCGTAGGGCCCTCGCCAGAATACCTTTCCCACGCCCTTCCCCCATTTTGCAACCACGCCAGAATGCTCCTTTCCGCATGCCCCTTGCTCTGTAAGAAACTTTAAAATTGGCTTTCTGCAGGAAAAGTGTGACAACTTCTTGACGGATTTCAGCCCATTGGAGTAGCCCCTAACATGGAGAAAAACATGGAACCTGAAGTTGCTGAAACCGGCTACCTATACATTGATAAGATTGACTTCCGTGCGATAACGGAACTGTTTTCTAATTTGCATTTGTTCGACGACGTTTACCTCAACATGCAGGGGATAAACGTCGGGCTGATTGACACAATAATCACGGACCTAGAATACAAACTCCTTGCCGAGTACATCGAAAACGAGCGTACGCCTTTGCAATCGTGCATGATCGTGTCCGCGATGTCTCAGATGTGGGTGTTTGCGGTCTATGAGCTTCTGCGGACTTGGCGGGGACGAATTTTGAAGCTGCGAACACTCAAGGAGAACGGCGGCTTGAATGCATACATCGCGAAATACTCTACCGAAGGTGCAGGAGCGGCAGAACACTATCGAGCCAGTCATGCAAAGAGGATGCGAGATGATGCCACTTTCGTGATTGAACTCCACGCACAACTACGGGCGCTTGAACCCACGATCGCGATCGCCGATACGATCCGGGTTAACCTGGCAAAACACGAGACTCCAGGAAAGAACAACAGCGTGCCTCGGATGCCTGGATACGGCCGAATTGATCGTAATTGCGGCGCAATGAACTATGAAGTCGCTCTTAAGGGCGGCAACTATACTCTGCTGAATCGAAGAGATATTGCGGAAATGCTTCGGGCCACTACCCTGCCAACTAGACGGCGAACATGACTCACCGAATCCAAAATAGCCCCACGTCAAAACCTTTGATGAATAACCTGACAAAGGGGGCACATATAACGAAAAGATTTTCAGAGTAATTCGGAAGTTTCGATGAACATACGCCCAGGCTCAAGCGATTGTAAAGCTTCGAGACGGGTTTAATACACACTTCGCGAAGGTTGGATGGCTTGCCTAAGGGCTTCAACGTTGCAACAACGAATGCCTGACATTGAATCGTTAGGCGAATGCAGAAGCTCCATTAGCGAGACCGAGCGGAATTCGTTTTAAATTGTCAACATCGACGATAAAGCCGCCGCGATCCCAGAAGTAGTCGTCCAAGTCAACACGAGCTAAGATGGCAGAACCGGAGAGCATCATGTAATGTTGTGGCTCCATGACCTCGAAAAACAAGATGATCCCATCGTATACCATGAAGAGACTGGCTTGTGGAACGCGTCAGCTCTCTGTTTACTCAGTTTTCATAAGGATAATCGGATGCCTGAGATACGGAAATTAGATACTGAAGATGCGTTTCAGGATCAACTTCACAACAGGGCGAGAGAAGCTTCTCTGGAACAGCGGAAACTCCTGGTTTCTCTTTCAACAGCTTGTCTAGGAGCATACTTCTTTGCGCTAACAGTAAAGGTTGATCCGATGCTTCTCTATTCTCAAAAAGTTGTGCTGGGCATTGGGGCGGTATTTCTTTTTATTGCTGTCCTTGCTGGACTGATTGCGTGGCAGTCGGATGCGCAGCGCAACTACTTTTGGGCCCGTGGACTCCAGGCTACAACTACGGAAAAGCGAAGTCCGTTTTTCGAGAAGAAGAACCGTTGGGCCAAGAGAATGGAAAAAAGCATGAGAGTATTGCGATATTCCTTCGCATTAGGTGTGTTTGCCGGGGTGTCGTATTCCATCATGAGAGTGGTTGCAATATAGGCAATTACGTATTGCGAACAGTTTGCCAAGAAGTTAGGAACGGGAGATATCGTCAGTGGATAACTTGGGTCACGCGTACCATTCACACAACGTTTTTGAGGAGATTAAGAGCTACTCTGATTTCTATAGCTCACTTGGTATCTCGGTCTTCACTTTTGTGAGCGGGGGTACGCGAACGCTGGGGAACATTGATTCCTATATGTACACGTCGGCCGAAGGGACTCTGGAGTCGATCGGCAGTTTACTAATGAATGGAAGAATCAACGACGCCTACGCTCTCGTCCGAAAGTACTTCGACTCCACCGTAATGAGCGTTTATGTCAACTTGTACTTGCAAGATCACTTCGGAATTGAAAATTTTCTGGTTGAGAAAATTAACCAGTGGGTTGAGGGAAAAGAGTCTTTGCCAGAATACCGCGTAATGTCACAGTACATACGCAAGTCACAGAAAGCGAAAGCAGTTTCGGAAATTCTGTTTAGTGACAAACGCTACAAGGAGCTCAGAGCAAGGTGCAACGATCACACACACTACAATTTTTATAAGGCAGTCCTACTCAACGATAGAAACCTGTATTTAAAAAACCGAGAAAAGCTTCTCGACCAGTTGTCGCATGACATTCGCGACATATTTATTTACCACATTTCTTTCGTGTTCCTGCTAAACGGTCACTACATGATGTCAAGCGACTATGTTGACGCGATGGAATGCGGCGCAACACCCGAAGACGATTCACAGTATTGGGTAGCCCCGTTCGTACAACAGGCATTTTCGGAGGTGCTTTCTCGGCACCGCAGCGATGTTGCGGCTGTGATCAAGGCCAACTCATTCATGAAAATTGAGTGATGACTTTTAATTCTTTCAACACGGCGGTCACTATGCACATTCTGCTGCCATACGCTTAGGAGCCCAATCGAATCGTGGGACGTAGATTTGGATGGTCTGTTTTTATACACCGGTGGCCGACGCGAATGGCACGTAGTTTTCGCTAACTCTTTTCCCTGAAACGACATATACAAGAAAGGCCTCACTTGCTTAGATGGGTTTACCACAACTTCATCTTCGGCAAGGAGGCCTTTGCGATGGGCAGTTTGAACCATAGTCGGTGTCGAGACCAGATCAGTTTTTTGCGACGGCAATTTATGCAGGATGGCGGACTGCCATTCACGGAAATTCTCTCCCAGGAGTCTATCTCCAGTGCGATCTCGCAGAATGAGATCTGTTGGAAGGAGAGGGTTTATTCGCCCGTGGTGACGCTATGGGTGTTTCTGGGGCAGATCCTCAGCACCGATCAGTCATGTGCAGCAGCTGTCGCGAGACTGATTGCTCATCGAATCTCTCGGCAGGAAAGCCCCTGTTCTTCGGAGACCTCAGCCTACTGCCAGGCACGAAAACGCCTTCCAGAGAAGTTCTTCTCGGACGTCGCCCGTCGAGCGGGACGTGCTTTGGATTGCTGCGCCAAAGCTGAATGGCTGTGGCACGGTCGGCGTGTCTATCTCTATGACGGAACGACAGTCACAATGCCCGACACCGCCGCAAATCAAGCCGAATACCCCCAGCCATCGTATCAACGTCCAGGACTTGGTCGTCCGATGGCAAGAGTGTGCGCCATCTTCTCGCTTTCGTGTGGAGCTGTCGTTGACATGGCAGTCGGCGGCTATTCAGGGAAGGGCCAAAGCGAACTCGGATTGCTGCGACGCTTGATGGATGTGTTTCGCCCCGGCGACATTATGGTCGCAGATCGGCTCATGTGTTCCTGGGTTGAGCTCACTGCGCTGCAATGCCGAGGTGTCGATTTTGTTGTGAGACACGCTGTGACTCGTAAGCTCGATTTTCGTCGTGGCCAACGCCTCGGCAAAGATGATCAGATTGTGAGTTGGCCGAAGCGATATGGCCGTACAAAGGCAGACGCCGACTATCGCAAGAATTTACCGGACAGCTTGCGAGTACGAGTCTGCCGAATACGGATTGCCCGACCTGGCTTCCGTGACAAAGTTCTGGTCATCGCAACGACGCTCTTTGATCCGATTGAATATCCCAAGGAAGAACTCGCATCTCTCTACCGACAACGCTGGAATGTTGAGTTGGATATCCGAACTATAAAGCAGACGTTGCAGATGGATCAATTGCGTTGCAAAACACCCGACCTCGTTCGCAAGGAAATGTGGATTCACGTGCTGGCTTACAACCTGATTCGGACGATCATGGCGAGAGCAGCTGATAAGCATGGAATCGAGCCGCGAACCGTTAGCTTCAAGGCCACGCTGCAAACGCTGAAGGCGTTTCAACCAATGCTTGCGAACATGGGGCGTTGTTCTTACGAAGTTCGGCAACAGATTTATGAGCAAGTAATCGAATCGATTGCTGTCCATCGTGTTGGAGACAGACCGGACCGCTTTGAGCCGAGGAAGATAAAACAACCTCATCGAAAACATCATGACTACTTGCACGTTCACCGCCACGAAGCGAAACGCCAGATCCTGGCAGGACTTAGGAAATAACTACGTGCCATTCG